>JAMORN010000093.1 GCA_027063545.1 bacterium
TGGCATTATATTTATCTGCATTTTTAAACTGTTTTGATATTTTTTCTTTTTTTAATGAATAAATAACACTATAACCATTTTCCCTCAATTTATGAATAATATTCAAAAAATATTCACTAGGTAAATTAGTAAAATATATTCCGTAAAAATCAACATTATATTTTAAATCAGGTATAAGTCCTTTTGAACTTAAAAGTTCTAAAAGAACAGCATCTCCAATTCCAAAACCTACAGCAGGGAGATCAACCTTTCCATCACTTAAAAGAGAAATAAGTTTATTATATCTACCTCCTCCGGCTATTGCTCTTAAATTCTCTCCTTTTGCATATATTTCAAATACTATATCAGTATAATAAGCAAGTCCTCTTACAATTGAAATATCAAATTCTATATAATCCTTAAACTCTGTTTTTGATATAAAATTATAAAACTCTATAATATCAATAATACTATCTTCAGATATCTCATATTTTTCTACAAACATGCGAAGAGCCTCTATAGAATTACCTACACCAAAAAGCTCCTCTATAGCTCCTATATCTTTTCCATTTAACTCTTTCTTTAAATTATCCCAAAGAACTTCATCAGGGATTTTCCCTTTTTTATCTAAATTCTTATAAATTATAGCTATCTCACTGTTGTTAAAGCCCAAACTTTCTAAGATATTCTGTACTGATTTTCTATTGTTGAATTTTAAAACAAAATCATCCTTTGTTAAACCAAATATTCTTAAAGAATCTATGGCACAGCCTATCACCTCAAAATCTGAAAGAATTGAATCCTCCCCTATTATATCTATATTAAACTGAAAAAACTCTCTTAATCTCCCTTTTTGAGGTCTTTCATACCTATTAAGTCTTGGAATAGAAAACCATCTAATTGGCTTTGGAAGTTCTCCTGCTTTTTGAATAATCATTCTTGCAAGAGTAGGAGTTATTTCTGGTCTTATTGCAATTTTTCTTCCTCCCTTATCTTCAAAAGCATATATTTGAGCTTCTATCTCTTCTCCAGATTTTTTACTAAAAAGGTCAAAAGATTCTATATAAGGCCCTTCATATTCTTCAAATCCATAGACTTTAGCAACTTTTCTCCAATTTTCAAATATATAATTAAGCTTTCTTTGAAAATCTGGATAAAAATCTCTAGTCCCTTTTAAAGATTTTATCATATTATTTATCTCCTCTTTTTCAATTTATTAGCATTATTCCAAAATTTAAGTGATAATTTAATATAAATTTTTTTAAAAATTTTAACAAAAACTAGAAAATATTTATACCAGAATGGGTAAAATATTATTTCTTTCCCTTTTAAAATATTTTTCACCACATATTTTGCAAAATCTTCTGGAGATGTACCTCCAGAAGGAGTATCAGGCACTTTTTTTGATCCTAAAGAACGAGATGAAAACCCTGTATTAATTCTTCCAGGTATAACCTCTATTATTTTTATATTATCATAAAAAAGTTCTGTTCTTAATGTTTTTGTTATCATAGATAAAGCACTTTTAGAGGCACAATATCCACCCATATATGGTACTTCTAAATAGGCTGCTACAGAAGTAATATTTGCTATATAACCAAAACTCTTTGATTTTTTAACTAAAGGATATAAAATTT
>JAMORN010000094.1 GCA_027063545.1 bacterium
TATATCCATAATTCCTTTCATCTTTTTATTTTCCTCCTTTTTGTTTTCTTTTTATCAATTTAGCAAATTCTACATTACTTTTATGTCCCGGTCTGTAAACATAAAATTTACCTTTTATTTTTTTATTTATCAAGTATAAATCTCCTATAAAATCTAAAAGTTTATGCACACATAATTCATTCTCTATTCTTAGATTCTTTTCCTTTGATAAATATAGTTTACTATATGAATCTATTTCATTTAAATAATTCAAATCTAAATTAAAGTACTCTGATATTTTCCTTTTTTGTTCCTCTGATAATTGTATATCTTTTACTATTACAGCGGAATCTATACTACCACCTTTTATCAATTTATTATCTATTAAGTAAATAATTTCTGAAAGTAAAACAAATGTCCTTGCTGGTGCTACACTTTGCTTATAATTATTTTTTCTCTCACTAAAAAAACATTTTTGTTTTCCTATAATATCCTGCGGATACTCTATCTCCAATGTTACTTCAAATTCATTATAAGGTTCTACTTTTATATAAGAAAAACCATCATCATAAACTATTTCTTCCTGTATAAAAAGTATATCATTATAATTATCTGAATACTTATATACACCTGTTTCTTCAATTTTTTTATAAATAGGAAGAGAAGAACCATCTAATATAGGCAACTCTGGGGAATCAACTTCTACTATCAAACTGTTTATTCCCCAAGCCCAGAATGCACTTAAAAAATGCTCTATTGTATAAACTAAATTATTACTATCTAATCCTAATATAGTATTTCTTTTGTTATCTATTATATTGTCCGGGTCCACTTTTATTAACCTTGAATCTTTTATATCTACTCTTTTGAAAAATATTCCCTCTTCATATGAGGGCTTTAAAATACAACGTGTTTTACATCCTGTATGAAGTCCATAACCTTCAAAAACAATCTCACTCCTAATTGTTATCCCTGCCATTATTTGATCTTATTTTTTAATTCCTCTATTTCTTTTTCAAGCTCTCGTATTTTTTTTACGTATTTTTCTAAATTATATAATAAACTTTCTGCTTTTCTCACCTCTATAAATTTCCTTGCAGGATATCCCGTCCATTCTTCTCCTGATGGGATACTTTTAGATACACCTGCTTTTGCTCCTACTTTTACAAAATCTCCTGTAGAAATATGCCCAACAAATCCAGCTTGACCACCTATTATATTATATTTACCTATTTTAGTACTCCCAGAAATACCACTTTGTGCTGCTATTGCTGTATTCTCTCCAATTATAACATTATGGGCTATCTGAACTAAATTATCTATCTTTGAGCCTTTTTTGATTATAGTAGATTTTAAAGCTGCTCTATCTATAGTAGTATTAGCCCCTATTTCAACATCATCTTCTATTATCACATTTCCAACTTGAGGTATTTTTATATACTTTTCTCCATCAAAACTAAATCCAAATCCATCAGAACCTATAACACTTCCAGAATGAATTATTACATTATTACCTATCTCTACACTTTCTCTTATGGTAACATTGGGATATATTATAACATTTTCTCCTATTTTTACATTATCTCCTATATATACAAAAGGATAAATAATTGTATTTTTACCAATACTAACGTTTTCACCTATATATACAAAATCACCAACAACAATATCTTTTCCTATTTCACTTTTAATAACAGTATATTTCCCCTCAAAATTAGGAGGCGCCATCTCAAAAAATAAAGTTATAAGCTTTTGAAAATCCAAATAAGGATTTTTAGATAAAAGAAAACATTTATTAGTATAATTTAAAAACTTTTCTTTTTCTGAGATAGGTACTATTATATAATAAGCATTTGTTGTTTCTATATATTTATAATATTTAGGATTATGTAAAAATGTTATATCATTTTCTGATGCCTCCTCTATTGGGGAGACATTATAAATAAAATCAAGCTTTATCTCCCCTAAAACTTCCCAACCAAAAAGTTCTATTAATTTTGATATCTCTAACTTACTATTTTTTCTTATTAAGTTCATTGATCACCTTCTGGGTTAAATCATTTCTAGGATCTGCATATATTAAAATACCACTTGTAGCATTTATTATTACATCAAATCTTTCTTTTTGTGCAATTTTTTTAGCAACATCTTGTATTTCTTGAACTATAGGTTTTGTTAATTTTTCATTTTCCTGTACTAATAATCCATTATTGGGATCATATACTTGTTGCATAAATTTTTGTAATTCTAAGTATTTTTGTCTTATTAACTCCTCTTTTTGTTTGATTTTTTCTTTAGATAAAACAACCCTTTGTTCTTCTAACTCATTCATCATTCTTTGAATCTCTTGATATCTTTTAGCCATCTCCTGCTCATAGGCTTGAGCTTTTTTATTTAATTCCTCTTGTACCTTTCTAAATCTAGGAACTTTTGCAATAACTTGATTCACATCAACATATCCTATTTTTTGAGCAAATCCATCCACTACAAAAAATGTTAATAATAAAACAAATGTTAAAATTGTTAGTTTTTTCATCTGATACCTCCTACTTTCATTTAGTTTATTTAAAATTCTTGGTTTATTTGAAAATGTATTCTAAATCCACCTATTCTATCATATTCATCTATTATATTATTTTGATTAGAATCATATTTATCTAATCCCCAAGCAAAATCAAGCCCCAATATACCAAGACCTACTATAGAAGCCCTAAATCCAAATCCTACAGATTTTTTTAGATCCATCATATTAACATCATAAAGTTCTTTCCATACATTACCCATATCTGAGAAAACTCCCATATAAAACATATGCTCTACAATTGAAAATCTATAATTAAGTCTTACTAAATACATTACTTTTCCCGGTCCAAAAGAATTATCATTATATCCCCTTAAAATTCCATCCCAAGAGCTTCCTCCTATAAGGAAGAAATCTGATACTAAATTATTTCCATCTACATTACCCGGGAGTTCAATCAAATAACCAAATTTATTTTTTACCTCAAAAACAAATCTCCAAAAACTCTTAAAATATAAATTTGCTATAAATGTCTGTTTAAAATAATGCTTATCTCCCATTAAAATAGTTCCCGCTAATTCTGGATAATAACCAATAAAACTTCCTTTTGTAGGAAACTCCGGCCAATCAGTAGAATTTCTATAGATTCCCATTTTTATTTTACTTACATAAAAGCTTCCTGGAACATATCCTCTTAACAAATAATAATCAGAAATATCAAAATATGTATATTTTTCTAAATAATATCCTAAAGAAATAGCAAAATAATCATCAGGCCATCTTAATTTTCTTCCACCTGTTATACTTCCTCCTGTTCTTATTCTGGACATATAATTATAATATAACTCTTCATGATATAAAGAAAATCCTATACTTGTAGGTGTCCAAAATAAATAGGGTTCTCTAAATGAAAATCCATAATATCTTTTTGTACTACCATATTCCATGTTTATTCCTAAATATTGTCCATTACCTCTAAAATTTGGTATAGCTAAACTAAAAGTACCTGTTAGACCATCTAAAGTATTATATGCAGCTCCTAGACTAATTTGTCCTGTAGGCTTTTCTTCAACTTTAAATACAATATCTACAGAATTTGAGTCATATGGAACAACATCTGGAATAACATTTTTAAAGAAATTAAGCTGTATTATTTCTCTCTGACTTCTTATAATATTTGATTGTCTATATATATCACCCGGTTTTACCCTTAGTTCTCTTCTTATTACAAATTCTTTTGTTTTTGTATTTCCTTTTATTATTACTTTATGAATATATGCAGGATAAGATTCATTTATATAAAAATAAATGTCTACCAAACTATCTCTATATACATTCTTTGTTTTTATATTCATATAAATATAACCTTTTTCTGCATATAAAGAAGATATTTTATACTTTGCCTGTTTGAATTTTTTTATACTATAAACTTTTCCATATTTTATTCCAGTAGCCCTAGCCAATTGTAAAGAATCATAGATTGTGTTCCCTTTAAATATTAAATTTCCAAAATAATATCTATTCCCTTCGTTAATATCTATTTCAATCTTTACATTTCCATTGTCAAGATACTTTATTTTATAATCCTTTATCGTAACATCAAGAAAACCATTATCTTTATAATAATTCTTTATCTTTTCTAAATCACTTTTTAAAGAATCCTCTATAAAATTCGCTCCCCAAAATCTCCAAAATTTTTTCTCCTTTAAACTCATTATTTTTTTAAGTTTGCCATCTGGTATACTTTTATTACCAACAAATCTAATTTTCTTTATTTTTACTTTATTCCCTTCATCAATAGAAAATGTTAAATAACATTTTGTTGTATCCCCATTTTTGAAATCAATTATATAATTAACATTTGCTTTACTATAACCTTTAGAATTATATAAATCTGTTATTATCTTAACTGAGTTAAATAATCCATTCTTTGTTAAATAACCATCCTTTTTTAATGGTATTGTATCTAAAATATCCTTATCTTTAATTTCATGATTACCAATAATATTTATTTTAATAATCTTTGGATTCTCTCTTATAACAACCCTTACATCCACAGAATCATATCCTTTGACTCTGACCAGTACTTTTATATCATCAAATCTATCTGTCTTATACAAAAATTTTATTCCTCTCGCTACAATTGAAGGATTATATACCCCTCCCTTAATTAATCCTAAATTCTTTTCTACAATATAAGCTGTACTTTTAGAAAAGCCCCCTTCTACCTTTACATCTGATATATATAGTTTACTATTATACTGAGCATAAACAATACTTATACATGTAAATAATAATATAAACATAAAAAACATTCTATTTCTCATATCTATTTATCTCCCTTCATTTTTAAAGGTATATTTAAAATAATTCCATAACTTGTATATGGCAAATATGTATTTAGTGTTGGATCATAGTTAATCTTAAAATTTAATTGAACCATTGGATTTATATTATATTCTATACCTAAAGAATGAATTAATTTTAATTTATCAGTTGTAGACTCTTCCAATATACCTGAATAGTTTAAAAATAACCTATTGCCTAAATAAGTCCCAAAACCAAATGAAGTACCTCTTAATAAAGATACAAAATTTTTATTTAGTAAATCTTTATCTGTATAATATGTGTAATAATTTGAAAATAAACGACTTCTAAAGTCTAAAAAATCAATAAATGGTAATTTTAAATACCTATTAAGCCATGAATTAATATATCTATCAACAAAATAGTCTTCTCCTAACTCTATTGTTTGCGCTGTTAATTTAACACTCTCTTCTTTATTACCAACTTCCTCTGGATTTATGCCAAATATAGAAGAAAATATCTCCTTTTGTACAGATTCATAATCCCTAATATCAAGAAGAGCAGGATCTGATAATTCAAATTTTATCTCACCAGGTCTTCCCCTTGTTCTATAATATTCATCACCCTCTTCTTTTACTTTAATTATAAGCTCTATTTTTCTTGATGTATTATTAGAGCTTTTGGCAATATAAAATGCTTTACCTGAAATAATTGGGATATTATTATAGGTACCATCATATAATTTCTCAGGTATAAACTCTAGAGTTATTCTTTCAATAGTAAAATATTTCCCATAAAATATTCTACCATTTAGAGTTGAAGTTACTTCTCCATATAATCTTAATGTATAATAATTCCCTTTTACAATAATATATGATGTCTCATCTATTTTTGCCTTTATTATTTCTTTGCCTTTTAAATACTTTCTACTTTTAAAATAGTAAATAACATTTGATTTTGGCTTTACGTATAAGTCATATTTAACTCTATATACAAAATCATTATCATCACTATTTGATAAGCTATCATTATTATAATTTTCATAATAGGATTCAGGGGGAGGAAAAGTAAATTTTGTATTTTCAATATAAATTTTTCCTTTTATAGTAGGTGCTTCTAAAGGTCCTAATATTGAGAAATATTTTAAACTATCTTTACCTGCTATATATATTTTCCCTTTATCATGTTTATCTTGAAATAACGAAAAATGAACAGGTATACCCTTTTTGCTAGTTTTTATATTTATTATCCCAAAATCTAATATATTCTCAAGTTTTAAATGGGTATAAAATTTATTAAATGAATTAAAAATATAAATAGTATCTTTTTTTGATACATTTGTTGTTATATTAAATTTAACTTTATTATTTACTATATCTATTTTTCCTTTTACATTTTTTATATTAGGAATTAAATTATACATATATATATTATCTACATATAAATTTCCTGAACCATTTATATATAAAGAATCATTGTGAGTATGAATATTTATGAATAACACAGAATTTTCATTCTCTACTTTTGAAAAAGCAGGAATATATTTATTAAATTCTTTCAATAGCTCTCCTTTGCCTATTAGGTGTAGAACTAAATTTCTATTATCCACTAATGGATATTTACCATTTGCATAAATCTTTAATTTTTTTGATATTGTGTTTATATTATTAAAAATAATAAAATTTGGTGTTATTTTACCAATTATTTTAATATTATTTAAATAGGTCTTTTCTATTTTAATATTGCTCCCCAAAATTTTTAAATTACCTTTTATATTATCTTTTAACTCTAATATTTTATCTTTATAATAACTATTTAAAGATAAAATATAATTCAGCTTACCACCTAAAGTTAATCCTACTAAAGAATTCAACACCTTTAAATTCAATTTGTGTTTTTTTATGATAAGATATAGTTTTTTGTTCTTTAACTTTAGATTGGATATCTTAAGTATAGAGTATTTATCATAAAAAATATCAAGAGGATAACCCAAATACAGACTATCTTTTGTATATACCAAATTAATATATGTTTTAAAATTTTTTGGAATGTCTTTAAATTTTATTTTATCTAATGTTAAGTATGTTCGAACAAAAGGGCTATCTAAACTCCCTGTTACTATAATTTCTCCTTTTAAATTTACTTTAAAAGGATAATCCTCATCTTTATATACTAGCTTAAAATTATTAAATCTTAAATTGAAATTTATATTGTTAGTATCACTTTGAAGATTAAAAATAACTCCTTTAGCAAATACTTCATCTTTATAGTTTAAATAACTTAAAATAATATTGTTTGTATCAACATTTAAAAGAAAATCAATTTTATATAAATAATTATTCACAAATATATTTGTGGAGTCCGAGAGAATTTTAAACTTATACCCATAATCATTTATAACACCATTAATTTTTAAATTAGAATAGTACCAGAATAGCTTTCTATCATCATACTTTCCAGATAAATTTGCTTTTATATTATAGATACTATCATCTTCTATATACATTGTAAAATTCGATTTTCCTTTACCAAATAACTTTGGAGTTTTAAAAGCCATATCAAGGGCTATATTATTAAAAGTACCATATACTTTTATTAAATTTGTATCTATAATATTGGTTTTTATATTAGCCAAATATGGAATATAAAAATTGATTAAATTCCCTTTTTTATATAAGCTAAATTTAGAATTAGGTTTTTTAAATACAATATTACCATATTTAAATTTATAAAAACGTCCATAACCATTTATATCAAAGTTAGAATAAATACTAATTTTAGAATTCTTTACTTCTGTATAAAAAATTATATTAAATAACTTAAGATAAGAAAAAAACTTTTTAAGAGTTATATCTATCTTCCAATTTAAAGAACTATCCATCTCAAATAAGAAATAACCATATATCCTATTCTTTCTATAAAACTTTGTAATAACATTTAAATCCTTTTTTATAAAACTATAACTCCCAACACCTGAAAATTTCTCTATACTAGTTGTATCCATAAAAATTGTATTTTTACCTTTAAAATCAAAATTCATCTTTTGGTTATCTATATACAAAGAGAAATCTATTTTCCCATTATCTACCATTTTTATCTGAGGGAAAAATTTGAAGATAAAATGATTATTTATATTAGCATCTTTTTCATTCAAAAAGAATTTATATTTTATACTATCTAAATTAAATTTACCATATAACTTAAGTGTATCTGGTTTTTTAATATCTCCATGAAGTAAAGAAAAATTTTTAAAAATAAAATTATTATCATCAATTAAAATATTTCCATCAGTTTTTCTAAATATAATAGAATCATCTACAGAAAAATTTACATCATTAAGAGATAAAATTCCGTTTACATTTAAGTTTTTTATCTTTTCAAAAGTAATATTCACTTTTCCATCTATATTACCACCAAAAAATTCTAAGGGCTTTACTAAATATGTAGAATAGGTAGATGTTATATTGATATTATTAAAAATAATACTCATATTAATTTCTTCATCTAAATTATTAGATGTAGCCCTTATAGAACTTTTTGTCTTTAAAGACTCAAAATTCCCTTTTAATTCTAATATATATTTAATAGAATTTTTAGGAATATATGAATAATATCCTATTAAATTATATATTCCCAAATACTTTTTATTGTTTATATATAAATTGAAATTTAGATCTAATGTAGAAATATAAGAAAAAAAACGCATAAAACTTAAAGTTGGATTAGACGAATTATTCCCTTGAGTATTTATATACAATTTAAAATTTAAACTATCAGTATTTAAAATAAAAGCTTCATCAAAATTTTTTTTCAATAAAAAAGGTAATCTTTTATAATTAAATTTAAATATAACATTGTATCCATATATATAAAAAGTACTATCTTTATATATTTCTACATTTTCTCCCTTTATATAAAATGGGAATAAGTTAATTTTTATAGAACTATCATTAAATACAATATTCCAATTTTTAAATAATCCCTTTAAAAAAAGGTCAATATGCTCTTCTAGTTTGTTTTTATTTAAAAAAACAAATAAACTTATTACTAAAAAAATAAATAACAATAAAAATACTATAAAACTACTTATTATCCCTAATAACTTTAACTTTAATTTCATTTTTATTATTCAAAGATATCTTAACTATAGCATTTTCCAGTATATTCTCTTCCAATAATTTTTGGGTTATTTTATCCTCTATTAATTTTTGGATATTTCTCCTTAAAGGTCTAGCACCTAAGTTTGGATCATAATTGTAATCCACTAAAAATTCTTTTACTTTTTTACTAACTTGAAGTCTTATATTTTTTAATTTAAGTCTTTCTTTTACCTCTTGAAGCATATTATCTACTATCTTTATTAAATGTTCTTTAGATAATTTATTAAATAGTATTATTTCATCAATTCTATTTAAAAACTCTGGAGAAAAAATATCTTTTGTCTTCTCCATTAATTTCTGTTTTAGTTCTTCTTCGTCTTCTATGATATTTACCTTTCCAAAACCAACCTTTTTCTCTAAAGATAACTCTTTTACTCCAATATTTGAAGTCATTATGATTATTGTATTCTTAAAACTAACCTTTACCCCTGAAGAATCTGTTAGGTGTCCATCTTCCATTATCTGAAGCAAAATATTGAAAACATCAGGATGAGCTTTTTCAATCTCATCTAAAAGTATAATTGAATATGGCTTTCTCCTAACCCTTTCTGTTAATTGTCCGCCTTCATTATATCCTACATAGCCTGGAGGAGCTCCTATTAATTTAGATACATTAAACTTTTCCATATATTCACTCATATCAAGTCTTATCAGATTATCTTGAGATCCAAACATATATTCAGCCAATCTTTTTGCTAACTCTGTTTTTCCTACTCCAGATGGACCTAAAAATAAAAATACACCAATTGGTCTATTTGGATTTTTAAGGCCTAGTCTAGCTCTTCTTATAGCATTGGACAAAGTTTCTATTGCATGATCCTGCCCTATAATCTGTTTCTTTAATTCTTCAGCCATTTTTGCTAAACGTTTAGATTCAGATGCCTTAATATTTGATAAAGGAATACCTGTTATATCAGAAATAACTTCTCTTATTATATCTTCAT
>JAMORN010000095.1 GCA_027063545.1 bacterium
ATATATAAAACTTGAAAAAGTATGTTAAAAGAAACGAATATACAAATATAAAGAAGATATTAAAAGAACCAAAATCATAGAAGGAACACCATACTTAGCAAACTTTCCAAATGAAATTTCATAACCATTCTTCTTTGCCATTTGTACAATTATTACATTATCAGATGCTCCTATTATAGTAGCCACCCCACCAAGACAAGCTCCTAAAGCCAAAGCCCACCATATTACTTCTATATTACCAGAATATAAAGATGATTCTTCCACATGTTTAAGCATAGGTATTAATGCTGCAACAAGAGGTATATTATCAACAATGGCAGATATTATAGCAGCACCCCATAAAATTACAAAAGTTAATATTAGTAAACTATTTCCTGAAATATCAATTAGTTTTTCTGATATATATTTTAAAACTCCCAACTCTTCCAAAGTTCCTACCATAATAAATAATCCAGCAAAAAACAAAATAGTACTCCATTCTAAATTTTTAAATAGTTCCTCAGGTTCATCTTTATCAATTAATAATATTATACTGGCACCAAAAAGTGCTATAAAACTAGCTTCTATATCTATATATTCATGAACAAAAAATAACAAAATTGTTCCTAAAAGTACGCTTAATGATTGAATGAAAAATTTTTTATCCTTTATTGCTGCTTTAGGATTTAAATTTTTAAGTCTTGCCTGAGCCTCTATCGAAACTTTTAATTTATTTCTAAATAAAAAGTAAAGAATAGTATTTAAAACTATCATCATTACTATAACAGGGGGAGCTAAAGTTTTTATAAAATCCATAAAAGATAGATGTCTTGCACTACCAATTAAAAGGTTAGGGGGATCACCTATTAAGGTAGCTGTACCACCAATATTTCCTACAATAGCTTCAAGAATTAATATAGGAGTAGGATTTATTTCAAGTTGTTGAGATATAGCTAATGTTATAGGAACTATTAGAATAGCTGTGGTAACATTATCTAAAAAAGCAGAAGTAAAAGCATGAAAAGAGAGGATCCATATGATTATTTTTATAGGATTACCTTTTGCTTTTTTAGCGATCCAAGCGCCAACAAATTCAAAGAGTCCAGTTTTTCCAACAACTTCAGCAATGATCATCATTCCTATTAAAAGGAAAATTACATTAAAGTCTATATATTTAAAAACATCTTTAGAGTGAATCAAATGAAGTCCAACCATAGCACTTGCGCCTAAAAGTGCAATTATTGTTTTATTTATTTTTTCAGTAGCAATAAAAATATAAGCAGATAAAAATATTAAAATAGCAATAAATGATTGATAAGTTAAAGAAATATTACTAATAGAATTTATATGATGTTCCATATATTTAAGGTTTTTCTATAGTTAGAATTTAAAAATAAACTAAATAAATATAAATAGATACAGCTATTAAACTTGCTACTAAAGAAATCATTCCATATAATGTATATTGGCCAAATGTAATTTCAAATCTATTTTTCTTAGCAATTTGAACAGTTAAAACATTACTAGATGCCCCGACAACAGTTCCCATCCCTCCAAAACAAGCTCCAATTGAAAGTGACCACCATAGTACATCAACATTATGTCCATAAGCACA
>JAMORN010000096.1 GCA_027063545.1 bacterium
CCCTCTTTAAGACCTTGTTCTATTCTATTATAAACTATATTAATAAGGTCTTCTACTTCTTTATCTTTAACATCTACCTCTTCCCATATAATTAAATCAACCTCACCTATCATATTAGGAAATAACTTACCCTTAGGAAGTATCTCAAAATTTCCTTTTATTGTTATAGGAACTATAGGTATATTTTCCTCTTTTGCTATTACAAAACCACCCTTTTTAAATCTTGATAACTGCCCTGTTTTTGTTCGCGTCCCTTCAGGATATATTCCAACACTAAACTTTTTTTCTTTTATAATCTTTGCTGTTTGTTTTAAAGCTTCTAGAGCATTTTTGGTATTCTCTCTATCTATAGGTATATAATTTATTGCTTTAAGAATTTGCCCAAAAATTGGTATAGAAAAGAGTTCCTTCTTAGCAATCATTACAAATCTAATAGGTAAATAACCAAGGGTAACGGGAATATCAAGCATACTTTGATGATTCATCATTAATATATATTGTTTGTTAGGATCTAATTTTGATCTTTCAATTACATTAACTTTTATACATGCACTTGTAGCTATCCATCTACCCCAAAAACTTACAATTTCTAAAGCCATTTTATCATTTATAATTTTTAACCATCTAAATATTAAAAATACAGATCCAACAATTACAATAGAAAAAAATAAATGGAAAAAGGCATTAAAAGTACAAATTGATCTTATAAATATATTTCTTGTTTTCAACAGAATAACACCCCTTTTAATATAATAATATAAGTCCTTTTATTCTAAACTTACTTTAAATTATTCTCAATGATCTTTAAACATACATCTTTAAAAGAATAGCCTTTTGCTTTTGCTGCCATGGGAAGAAGTGAGGTCTCTGTCATTCCAGGTATTGTGTTAACTTCAAGAAAATAAAAACTCCCATCATCTCGCAATCTAAAATCAACCCTTGCCAAATCTTTTAATCTAAAAGCTTGAAAAATCTCATATGATTTTTCTTGAATAATATCTGTTAATTTAGGATCTATTTTTGCTGGGCAATAATATGAAGAATATCCTTTTGTATATTTACTCTCATAATCATATACACCTTTTGTTGGAACAATCTCCACTATTGGAAGAACATCATCTATCAGTATTGAAACAGTTATTTCTCTTCCAGGAATGTACTGCTCCATTATCATATATTCAAAGTTTGTATTATATATATTCTCAACAACCTCTTCAACATCATTTTTATCATCAATTATAAAAAGTCCTACTGAACTTCCTTGATCTGATGGTTTTATTACTATCTTTTCATATATCATTAAAAAATCATAAATCTCTTTTCTTAGTTTTGCTTTATCATATATTTTTACTTCTTTCCATGGGGCTGTTGGGATTTTTAACTCTTCTACAATTCTTTTTGAAATAACCTTATCCATAGAAAGAGATGAGCCTAAAACCCCCGAACCAGAATATTTTTTTCCTAGTAAATCTAAATACCCTTGAATTTTTCCATCTTCTCCCCCCCATCCATGAAGACCTAAAAATATAAAATCGGCCTTTTCTATATCTTCTGAATTTATAATATCTTTATAGTCATCAAATAAT
>JAMORN010000097.1 GCA_027063545.1 bacterium
AAAACTATAACCATAAAAGCCCCATCAAAACAAGAACAAGATACCTTTGCTTTAGAAGTTCAAAAGTTAGAAGAAACTATAAATCAAGCAAATGAAATTATACAAAAAGCACCGAAACAAAAAGAGGAGATTTTAAAGGGGTACTTAGAGTGAAAAAACTTTTTTATAATCATAGGGTAAGAGGATTTATATTATGTTAGTTACTACCAAACAAATAGTAAAAAGACTTCCTGATAATTTTAGATTAGTAAGTATTTTGGAAGAAGCTATAACAAATAGTATACAAGCACATGCTACTGAGGTTGAACTTTATTTTGAAACTTTACCTATTGATTTAACAGAAGAAACAAGAAAAGTTAAAAATTTTACCATTATTGATAATGGGGATGGTTTTACAGATGAAAATATAGAATCATTTAATCATTATCTATCTGATTATAAGGAAACTTTAGGATGTAAAGGTATAGGAAGATTTACTTATTTGACCATTTGTGAAAAAGTGAAATTTAAAAGTTTTAATAATGGTAGAAATATAGAATTTGATTTTGATATTAACCAAGAAGTAATAAAGCCTAAAAGATTAAATAATGAACCTTTAAAAAAAAAGACAATAGTTGAGTTTCTAAATATTAAAGATAGGATTCTGAACAATGATTTTAAAGCAGAAGAAAAAGAGCTTATAGGACATTTTCTTTCAATTTTTAAGTTTATGGTAGATGAAGATAAAAATGTAGAGATAAAAATATATATTGATAAAAAACTTGTTTCAACTATAGAAGCAAAAGAACATGGTACTGGTTTTGAAGATGATAATTTTACTATTAAAGTGGGAGAAAAAAAAGAGGAATTTACCATTTCTTATAAGCAAAAAGGTTCTTCGATTAAAGGATTTTATTGTGCTGATAGAAGAAGTGTTAAACGAGATACATTAGGATTGAAAATTAGAACAGAACGGGATAAAGGGCTTTTATATTTTGTAAGTTCACCTTTCTTTGATAAGCATGTTGATGATAATAGATTAAATTTTAATATAAAAGAAAAAAATAGTGATCTTTTTAATGATGGTTTAGACTGGGAAACTATCAATAGAAAACTTTTTACAACAGTTGATAAAGTGTGTAAAAAGTTTGGAATAGATATAGATGCAACAGTTAAAAAAAATCAAAAAGAGAGTTTAAAATCAGCTCCATATTTAGCTTCTTATATTAAACAGAGTACAAACAAAGCAAATAGTGCTGAAATTATAAAAGAAGCTAAAGAACGATTTAATAGTGATAAAGAGTATATTAGAAATATAAAAAATAGAAGAAATTCAGATTATGAAGAACGACTTTATATCAGTAATCAAGCTGAACTAGCTGAATATATTTTTGATAGAGAAAGAATTATTGATGATATAAAATCTGATTTAGATAGTGGTAATAAAAAATCTAATGAAACTGTTATACACAATAAAATTATTAAAACAAAAACTAGTAATAGTGATGATAAATCATATAAAAATAATAATTTATGGCTTTTTGATGAAAGATTTATGATTTATAATTATGCTTATAGTGATGTAACAATTAA
>JAMORN010000098.1 GCA_027063545.1 bacterium
GATTAATATATGAAGTTGCAAATAATCCTATACCAACAGACGAAAAGGGAAACTTAATATATAAAGAAGTTACTATGATAATAATTATAGAAATTATAGATTATCATTAGGTAATAAAAATTGATCTGAGATAATTATGGAGGAAAATATGGCTGGATTATATAGATTTGAGCCAGATTATGCGGTTCATCCGGGAGAGACTTTAAGGGAAAAGTTAGAAGAATTAAATATGAATCCTAAGGAGTTTGCTGTTAGAGTAGGAAAGCCTGTAAAAACAATTTCTAATATTTTAAATGGAAAAAGTTCTATTACTCCTGAAATAGCTGTTCAGTTTGAGAAAGTGTTAGGTATTTCGGCTAGTTTTTGGATGGCAAAACAAGCTAATTATAGTGAATATATAGCAAGAGAAAAAGAAAAGCAAAAATTAGAAGATGGTATAGAATGGGCTAAGAAATTTCCTTATAAGCAATTAGCAGAAATGGGTTATGTAAAGAATACAAGGAGATCAAAAGAAAGAGTAGAAGAATTATTAAATTTTTTTAATATTTCAAAACCAGAAGCATGGAAAAAGATTTATCTTGAACAGGCGGTGCCTGTATTTTTTAGAATTTCTCTTAACCATACAAAAGATCCTTATTCTCTTTCTATACTTTTAAGAATTGGGGAAATTGAAGCAGGTAAAATGAAGAGGAAGCCTTATAATAGAAAAAAATTGAAAGAAATATTACCAATTTTAAAAGAAATTATGATATCAGAAGATACCAATTTTTTGGAAAAAATTCAACAATATTGTCTTGAAGCAGGTGTTAAGGTTGTATATACTAAAAGTTTGCTAAAAGTACCTATTAATGGTGTAGTTAGATGGATAGATGAAAATCCTATAATTCAAATAACAGATAGATATAAAAGATATGATGTTTTTTGGTTTTCTCTTTTTCATGAGTTAGGTCATGTTTTACTTCATGGAAGAAAGAAGAATATTTTCTTAGAGGATATAGAGAATATAAATATTCATGATGAAAAAGAAGAGGAAGCAAATAAATTTGCAGAAAATTATCTTTTAAGTAAAGAACAATATAATGAAATAATAACAGCAATTAATTTAAGTGATAAAACTCCTAATATTATCTTAAAAATTATAAATGAATATGCAAAAAAATTTAGAACACATAAGGATATAATTATTGGAAGGATATTGTATTATAATAAAGAGTTGTATAAGTTTTCTTTTTTAAGAAAGGAGTTAAAAAAGATTGATTTTAAATAGACGAAAAAAAGAATTTATAATCATTTTCCCATTGGGTGATAAGGAATAAAGTTTTATATTTAAATTATTTTTAAATTATAAAAATACAAATAGGGGTCTCTATGAGTAATTTTGTAATAATAAATGAAGAGAAGACATTAGCAGATAGAATAAACGAGTTAATTCCTCATACAGAAGAAATAAAAATTTTAGTTGGATTTTTTTATTTTTCTGGATTAGATATCTTATATCATGCATTAAAAGAAAATGAAAATATAAAATTAAAAGTCTTAGTAGGATTAGATGTAGATGAAGGGAATTATTCA
>JAMORN010000099.1 GCA_027063545.1 bacterium
ATAATTTATTACATCAAACCCTAAAGTTTTTGTAACCGACCCTATAAAAGCATTTGTTGTTATATTAAGAGCTTTCTTTTTATACAAATCCTTAAACATTGGAATAAGCTTCTTTTTACCTTTTCCCCATATCCATATAAAATTAATTTCATTTTTATTATTATCTCTTCTAATTTTATTTACGTTATGATCTTTTAACTCATCTCTAACTATATCTAAAATATCATAAAAAAAAACCGCCCATGTCCCTTTAAAAATATCTTGTTTCTCTATTGTTTTAGTTATAACATCTTCAAAATCATCAACTATTAATGAATCTATGTCCTCATCTAATACTAATAACATCCTTTGATTAGATATTTTATAAAATCTAATAGGAATGCCTCTAAAATTACCATTAAACCTTTCATTTAATGATGTTATTAATTCATCTGACTCTTCTTCTGAAATATTATCTAAATAATATATTTTCTTACTATTCTCATCATAATAGCAAAAATCACAAATAAAAGCTGTATCTATTTCTCCTAAAGAAATCCCCAAATTTATACTTTCAAATAATCCTGCTCCATTATAATATTTAGATGGAGAATAACCTAATAAAGATAAAGTTGTTATATCCTCTCTTATTTTTATACCTTTAACTATAGCATCTAATCTTACTACTTTACCTTCTGCTGCAAATGTATCTATATTTATAGTATAAACATCTTCTCCAACAGGGAAAAATCCAGGAATAACTAAATACATATATTTACGTTTCATCATTTTTTTATCCTAAAAATTTTTTTTCATATTCATATATAACCTTTTTAATGGACTCTATATTAGCTTCAACATCTACAGGTTGATTAGCCATTTTAGATGTATCTATCTTTCCTTCTCTTATAACATAATTCTTTTCATAATAAGAATGTATATAAAAATTATTTGTATGAAACTCTACAGTATAATCAGGATCCTTTAACAAATTTCCTGTTAATATACCAACTACAAAAGCATCTTTATCTATAATTCCTTTTTCTACTAATTTTTTTATTCCTGCAACCGTTGTTGCACTAGCAGGCTCACATCCTATGCCATCCCTTCCTATTATTGCCTTAGCAAAAGCAATTTCTTCTTCTGTAACCTGTTCTACTATTCCATTTGTAAACTCTATAGTCCTTACAGATTTTTTCCAAGAAACAGGATTTCCAATTTTTATCGCTGTTGCTCTTGTATATGCTTTTACTGGTTTAAATTCTTTTTTACCTTCTTGAAAATATCTATATAAAGGATTAGCCCCTTCAGCCTGTACCACAACAACCTTTGGCAACTTATCTATAAATCCTAAATTATATAACTCCTGTAATGCTTTTCCAAAAGAAGAATTATTCCCTAAATTACCACCAGGGACTACTATGTAATCTGGTACATTCCAATCTAACTGATCTAACAATTCTATAATTATTGTCTTTTGACCCTCTAATCTAAAAGGATTGATAGAGTTTAAAAGATAAATTCCTAATTCTACAGAGACTCTTTCCACTAATTTCATAGCATCATCAAAATCACCATTAATTCTTAAAGTTAAAGCACCATAATCCAAAGCCTGAGATAATTTCCCATAAGCAATTTGTTTTCCTCCAGGTATAAAAACTATAGGAAGCATTCCTGCTCTAGAAGCGTAAGCACTCATAGAAGCAGAAGTATTTCCTGTAGAAGCACATGCTACCCTATTAAAACCTAATTTTTTAGCCATTGTAGTTCCTGTTGTCATTCCATTATCTTTAAAAGAACCAGTTGGATTAAGACCCTGATGCTTCAAAAATAACCTATTTAAACCAGCGTATTTAGCACTCTTTGGAGCATCAAAAACATTAGTATTTCCCTCTGGCATGGTTACAATCTTATCTAAATCTTTTTCTATATCAATAAATTGAAGAAATTCCCTATATCTCCATACACCTGATAGATCATACTTATTATTTGTTAACCTTCTCTCGCGAAATACCTTCTTCCAGTACTCTGGATCTATACTACTAGTATCAAATTCATAAACTACATCTAATAGATCTCCACAATCACATCTATATCTTACTTCATTAATATCATATTCTTTTCCACAGGATATACATTTAAAATAAACTCTATTAATCTTCATATTTTATACCCCTTTATTATAAGTCCTCTTCTACTCTTAAAATTTGTGGTTCTGATTCTATAATATCACCTACCAATTCTTTAAATTTTTCTAGGGCTTTTAGCATTATGCCTTCTTTAGTCTTATGAGTTAATATAACTACTGGCACATATTCTCCATCTTTTAATTCACCATCTTTTTGAATAACAGCCTTTATAGAAATACCAACATCTCCAAGTATATTTGTTATTTTAGCCAAAACTCCAGGTTTATCTAAACTAGAAAATCTTAAATAATACTGGGTTATAATCTCTTCTCTTGGAAGTATCCTTTTTAATTCTCCTCCTCGATGATAAGGTGGAACTCTACCAACAGAATTATTTATTATATTTCTTGCAATATCTATAACATCAGATACTACAGCAGAAGCTGTTGGATAACGTCCTGCTCCTTTACCTTTTAAAAGGAGTTCATCTACAAAATTACCTTTTATCATAACAGCATTAAATTCATATAAAATAGAAGCTAAAGTACTCTTTGAAGGAATTAATGTTGGATGAACTCTTAATTCAATCCCGTCTTCTCTATCCCTTGCTATTGCCAATAATTTTACAGTATAACCTAACTCTTCAGCAAATTTAACATCAAGACTTGTTATCTTTCTTATACCTTCGGTTATAAAATCTTCCATTTTTACTTCTCTCCAGTATACTAAAGATGCTAGTATTGTTAACTTATGGGCACTATCAATCCCATCTATATCAAAAGTTGGGTCTGCTTCAGCAAATCCTAATTCTTGAGCTTTTTTTAAAGCTTCTTCAAAACTTAATCCTTCATTCTTCATAGTGGTTAAGATATAATTACAAGTCCCATTTATTATTCCAAAAATTTTTTCTATGTTATTGGCTAACATAGCCTCTTTTACTACTTTTATAATAGGAATTCCACCTGCAACCGCCGCATCATAGTATATATCTACTTTTTTTTCTATTGCTTTATCAAATATTTCTTTACCATATACTGCTAAAAGAGCTTTATTTGCTGTTACTATATTTTTTCCCATTTCTATAGATTCTAATATTAACTTCTTGGCAAAATCATATCCTCCTACTAATTCTATAACTATCTCTATTTCTGGATCATCTACTATCTCCTTATAATTTGTAGTTAAAAGTTCCTTAGGAACATTCACTCCTCTATCTGTTTCTATATCCAGATCTGCTATCTTTTTTAAATTAATATCAATATCTAAAGTTTTCTTCCATTCTTCTCTCTTTTTTAGTAGAATATCAGCAACCCCTGCACCTATTGTCCCAAATCCAACTAAACCTACATTTATCTTTTTCATCCCTATCATCTCCTTTTGTTTATTTCATTTTTGGAATATATTTATATAGCTTTAAGTTTATAAATTCTTCTATATCTTTTGAATTATCCATCGTCATTATTTTACTTACAATACTTCTTATATCTTCATATTTCACACTTCGTATTATCTTTTTTATATATGGAATACTTCCAACAGCCATAGAAAGCTCATCAACCCCAAAACCTAATAATAAAATAGCAAAAATAAAATCACTCGCTATTTCCCCACATACACCAACCTTTACTCCATAAGAATGGGCTACCTCAACAATATTGTAAAAAGTTTTAAATAAACTAGGTTGATATAAGGAATATAAATCTGTTACATCCTCATTCCTTCTATCTATTGCAAACATAAATTGTATAAGGTCATTTGTACCTATTGAAATAAACCGAATATCTTCGATTTTCTTTAAAAAATTTTCTAGCATTATAGCTGTACTAGGTATTTCTACCATTATACCAAATTCAATATTTTTATCATCAAATGAATATCCCTGCTCTCCCAATTTTGATTTTACTTTATCTATTTCATCTAAAATTTCCTCTACTTCCCATATATCTGTTACAAACGGTACGGATATTCTAATAGTCAAGTTTTCTTTATTCTTATATTTATATACATCTCCAATAGCTTTATAAATTGCTGTAATCTGCGATCTTAAAATATCCCTATATCTAATTAAATATCTAGCACCTCTTATACCTAAAAAAGAATTATCTGTTGTTGATGACTCATCAATTATCTTATCTCCTCCAAAATCAAATAATCTTATAGTTAAAAGCCGTTCTTCAGACTCTATTAAAAATTTATAAACTTCATATTGGTCTGTTTCGGATAAATTCTCCCTTAAATTTGTTAAATATATATATTCTGACCTAAAAAGTCCTACACCTTCTGCACCATATGAACTAGTGTGAGTAATTTCCCAAGGAAGTTCAATATTTGAAAGTAATGTTAATTTTTTACCATCAATAGTAATAGGTTGTAAATTTCTTAAGCTTTTTAATTCTTCTTGTTGTCGCTCATATACAATTTTTATTTCATTATATTTTTTTAAATCACTATTATTAGGATTTACAATAATTTTCCCATTTATAGCATCTAAAATTGTAAAATCTTCGTTATTAACCTCTTTATATATTCCTTTACATCCTACAATTCCAGGAATTTCTAGAGATTTAGCTATTATAACAGAATGGGAAGTTAAACTCCCCTCTTCTAAAATAAATCCCTTTATATTCCCTAATAAAAAATGCACAATATCACTGGGATATAATTCTTTTGCTACAATTATAGGTTTATCTTCACTTTTACTTTTTTTATTCTTATATAATCCACCCTGAAGATATGATATTATAATTTTTCTTATATCTTTTAAATCTAAAACTCTTTCCTTTAAATAAAAATCTTTTACCTGTTCTAGTTTATCAATATATTCCTCTATAACCTCATAAGTAGCCCATATGGCATTATATTTCTTTTCTCTAATTAAATCTTCAATCTGTTTCAAAAGGACTTCATCTTCAAGAAGAGCTAGCTGAATTTTTAAGATATCTGATATTGCTGGAAAAGCTTCGGCTTTAGACTTTATATCGCTTTTTATTTTTTCTAAAGTCTTATAAAAAAATTTTACTTCCTTTTCTATTCTTTTTTCACCAATATAAAATCTTGTCGGAAGAACATCGCCCCCTGAGAACTTATAGATATTTCCAAATACTATTCCATAGGATGCAGAGATCCCCTTATAAACCCTTCTTTTATTCTTCATAGAATTTTGCTTCGAATAATTTTAAAATAGCCTCAACAGCTTCCTTCTCATCTTCTCCCTCCGCTCTTATAATTACTTCAGCACCTGGAGGGATTGCTAAAGTAATCATTTCAATAACACTCTTTGCATTTACTTCTTGATTATTATATATAAGACTTATCTTAGACTTATATTTCATTGCTTCTTCTCTTACTCGTGTAGCTGGCCTAGAATGAAATCCCACCTTATTTTTTACAATAGCCTTTGTTTCAACCATATATTTTTACAACCTTAATCGTACTTTTATACCCTTTGAATCTAAATAATAATACAATAACGAATCAACTTTACTTTTCAATTCTAAAATATCATAATATAAACTATCATCCTTTACTAATTTTCCTACTGTACCCTCCCCACTATTAATGTATGTTAAAATACTATCTAATGAAGAGGATATACTCTTTGCTGAAGACATTAACTCTTTTGTATCTGTTGTAATAGTATCCAAATTGGATATTATATTCATTATATTATCCATCTTAGAGTTTAGCTGCGTTAATAATAACCTTAAATCTCTCACTGACTTATCTGTATTTACTATTATTCTATTAATTCTCCTTTTATTAGTAGATAAAATATTATTTAAATTTTCAGATGTATAAGTTAAATTATCTATAATTTTTGAAAAATTATTAGAAAATTCTTCTTTCGCAACAGTACTATCCAAAACTTTTTTTACTAAAACTAATAAAGTATCAACTTTATCTATTAAAAATCCTATACTACCTAAAGCCTCCCCTATACCCGTATGATAAATGCCTGAATATTCTTTTTTAGGATCTAAATAATTCTCTGAATTCCCTAGTTCAATAGATATCATTCTCTCACCCATTATTCCCATAGATTCCACATAAAATTTGGAATCATCTGGAATTTTATATTTAGAATTTATTTTTAATGTAACTAATACATCTTTATATCTTAGTTTAATACCATCAACCTTTCCAACTTTTACTCCCGAAACCCTAACTGGATCTCCTACAGTTAAAGTACCTACATTTTTAAAACTAACATTTATTATATAAAAATCTTCCCCTGGTTTATAATTCTTCAAAAACAAAATACTTAAAGTTAATATTACCACAGAAACTATAATTATTAAAGTCACCAAAACCTTTTGTTTGGCTTCTTCCTCAAAAGTCATGTCTATTTTTCTCCTAATATTTCTTCCAGTTTACTAATAGATATCTTTTCTATATGATGAACCTTATCATTATATTTTTTTAATTGAGTTAATAATTTATGTAAAGCATCATGAAAAGCTTTTGTTAAATATTCTGCTTTTGTAGATGCTATAAAATCTTTATGGTGAGAATGAATCATTATTTCAACCTTAAACTCATGTTTAATTTTTTCTACTATAACAGTTGCTCCTTTTGCTCCCTCTACATATGGAACTATCTTTTGTAATTCTTCTTTTATTACTTCTTCTGCTTCTGGTTTAATTTCAGTATGTCTTATTGTTATTTTTACATCCATACTTACTCCTCTTTTTATGGTTGTTAAATTTTCTCTTACTTTAGTAAAATAAATTATTTAATAAAATCTCTCAATATTTTTTTCTCATTCTAGCTGGTGGAATTCCTAATTCATCCCTATATTTAGCAACAGTCCTTCTTGCTATTTTTATATTTTTGGAATTTAAAATATTTGCTATTTTTTCATCACTTAATGGTTTTGACTTATCCTCATTTGCTATAATCTCTTCTATCATTTTCATTACCTCTTTAGCTGAAATATCTTCTTCTTTTTCACTATCATCTTTTGGCAATGAAGTGGAAAAAAAATCTTTTAACTTATACATTCCATAAGGGGTTAATATATATTTTGAATTTATAGCTCTACTTACAGTTGCTGTATGGACACCTATCATTTCTGCTATATCAGCTAATGTCATAGGCTTTAAGCCTTCTCCTTTCTCAAAAAAATCTTTTTGATATTCTAATATAGCTTTTGCCACTTTTTGTAAAGTTTCTCTTCTTTGCTTTATAGAATTAATTATAAAATTAGCCTTTTCATATTTCTGAGCCAAAAATTCTTTAGCTTTTCTATCATTTTTTGAATTTATAGAATCCTTATATTTTTTATTTATTTTTAATTTAGGTAAAAATCCTTCATTAATCTCTACTATCCATTCTCCTTTATCATCTTTTCTAACAATTATATCAGGCTCTACATATTTATATTCATCTAAAGATGAGGTATATTTTTGGCCCGGATAAATTGGATATTTTGTTATTTCTTTTATCACCTCTTCTATTATTTTCACTGGCCTGTCTAGTTTTCTTGCCAAATCTCTTATTTTTCTCTTTTTAAAATCATCATAATATTTTTCTATTATTTCATAATGAAGAGTATTCTCCTTACCATCTGCTTCTAATTGAGCAAGCAGTGCTTCTCGAATGTCTCTAGCACCACAACCTGTTGGTTCTAATTTCTGAATTTCTTTTAGTATTTTCTCTATCTTTTCAATGTTATCTTCCATATTTAATTGTCTTGAAATTTCCTCAATAGGTAATGTAAGAAATCCATTATCATCAATATTTCCAATAATAAACTCTGCTATTTTCTTATCTTCCTCAGAATCAAATCTTAAATTTGCCTGTTCCAATAAATGCTCTTGTAAGCTTTTCGAATTTTTCACAAATCTTTCTATTTCATATTTTTCCTCATCTTCCTTTGTGATTCTTTCTTGTAAATATGATGTATCATACTCTTCTAATTCATAACTATCTTCTATTACATCCCACTCTACTTCTTCTTTATCCTCTTTAATCTCTAGCTCTTTTTCTGGATCCTCATATTTTTGCTCCTCTATAACTCCCTCAGTCTCTTTAAAATCCTCATCCAACTCTAAAACAGGATTTTCCTCTAATTCATTTTTAATTTCTTGCTCTAAACTTTGAATATTCATTTGTAAAAGTTTTAAAGCATTAATCTGTTGAGGTGCAATTCTTTGTTCTAATCTTTGTTGTTGACTTTGTCTTATATCTAACATACTTCTTCCTTTTTTATACTATTAATTTAAATTTTTCTCCTAAATATATTTTTTTCACCTCTTCATCTTCGGCGAGCTCTTTGGGTTTACCCTTTTTTAAAATCTTCCCTTGATATATAATATAAGAATAATCTGTAATTCTTAAAGTCTCATAAACATTATGATCTGTTATTAAAATACCTATACCTTTCTCTTTTAATTTAAATATTACCTCTTGAATATCCTCAACTGCTATAGGATCAACCCCTGCAAAAGGTTCATCTAACAAAATAAAAGAGGGATTTGTTACCAAGGTTCTTGTTATTTCTAACCTTCTTCTTTCACCACCAGATAATGTATAAGCTTTACTTTTAGCCAAGTGGGCAATTCCTAACTCTTCCAAATACTTATAGGCTATATCTCTTCTTTCTTTTTTATTTACTCCAATTAATTCTAGTACTGCTATAATATTTTCTTCCACAGTTAATTTTCTAAAAATAGAAGGTTCTTGAGGTAAATATCCTATTCCCATTCTCGCCCTTTTATACATAGGAAATTTTGTTATATCTCTGTTATCTATATAAATATTTCCCGATGTAGGCCTTACAATACCAACTATCATATAAAATGTTGTGGTTTTACCAGCACCATTGGGGCCTAAAAGTCCTATAATTTCACCTTTTTTTAATGTTAAACTTAAATTATCAACAACTTTTCTATTCCCATATATTTTTATTAAATTTTTTGCTTCTAACATATATATTTTAATTTCTCTTTATTTTTATTATCTTCCCTTCTATAGCACCTTCTAAATTCATTTTTATTGGTTTTGATTCTTTAAATTTTACAAAAAAAGAATCACACGTTACTATATTAAGCCATTCTACTTTTTTTTCTATTTTATATATACCCAATTCTGCTTGAACGTAAACTTTTAATATATTAATGTTGTTATTTTCAAAATCTATAAACGCCTCTTCTCCTTTAAAATAATTTTTTTTATCTATATTTTCATTAGTATATAAGTAGTAAACTACATTTTTTTTGATAATAATATTTTTTATTATATTTGAATCTAACAGGCTTATATTTAATGTATCTCCAAAAAAATCTCCATATTCAATTAAAGAATCTCTCTTAATTCTTTTATAGTTTCCCTTAATCTCACCTATAATTAACACATTATTTATATTAGAATTTTTAAAATTAATCCTCATAAAGTCGCCTGTTAATATATAGATTAAGCTGTCATTTTTACTATTTACATAAACATTTTTAAATAATTTTAAAGAATCCAGAGTTCTTGTTTTCCTATTAAAATATCCTATTATAAATTTTGAGGTA
>JAMORN010000100.1 GCA_027063545.1 bacterium
ATGATATACAAGTTTGAAACCAATTCCAAACTTTCCAATATATTTTCTTGTTTCAGTTGGGCTATTTTCATTATTAGAGCTTTTAGTTGACTGTCCAACATTACATATCGATTTTATATTATCTTCTGAAAATGGTTTTCCATTATTAACAAAAAGAAGGTATTTATCATTATAATATACTAGTAACTTATCCGCGTCTGCATCATCTGCATTCTGCATTAATTCATAGATTATTTGATAGTCTCCCGTTAAGTTTATTTCCTTATTTAAAAAACTTTCAATATTTCTTTTATCTCCATGAACTATATGAAAAAATTTTTTTATATTAATTGACATTTCATTCTGCTTTTCTTCTGATAACTCTTTACCTATTTCATGGTCTTTAATCCAATTTTTCCTAAAATTTCTTATATTTTTCACTTTCATGATGTCCCCCACCAATTTAGGCTAATTATTCAATATCCCCATCAAAAAACTAATAAATTTTTATAAATTTTTATTGAAATATATGCTTTGCTATTCTATTCTCTATCACATGAATTTCCTTTAAAAACCTACTACTTCCTATTTCTCTCCATTTCCTAACACCATTTTCCTCTACCCATCCACCTGTTTAAACCTGATTTTAATCCTTCTATCCGACACTATTCTTTCCCCATTAACAAATACTCTAAAAAAAGGGACTCCTTTAAAACATGGTTTTATATACAATTTTATTTCCATATTCTTTAAGAAATTATCAAACCTCTCTTTTAACAGTTCATCATCTTTTATTTTTTGATAAACCCTAACTAATGCAATTGTTAAAGTATCAACGATTAATTTATCATCAACCAAAACACCGACAATCTTTTCATTTTCGTCTTCAATTTTATTAATATCAGCACTTCATCAGATAAATCTAATTCCCTTATCCCCTCAAATTTTTTAATAATATAACTTTTAACTTCTTCATCATTCCCAACACTCAATATGCTCTTCTCTTCTTCAATTCTTTCAAACAAATCTTCTTTATTTATCATAAATATCACCTCCAAAATTAAATTATCGTTATCATCTAAACTAATAATTATCAAAGAAACAAATCATTAAGCCCCAATTTCCTCAAATCATATATGGTTATATCCTTAACCTCACTCAATTTCTTTTCTACCCCTCTTAACTCTTCAACCTCTTTATGTTATTATATAAAATATATCCTTTTCTGATTCTCTAACAATGCCCCTAATAATCTTCATTAACTCCTTATCAAAGTATCTAACACCTATCTTAGATGATTTAGGTAGATTTTCTCTAATATTCAACAATGTCTCAATAATATCATACTCTCTAACTTCAAACCATTATTCCTCAAAATTTTAAAAATTATATGGTTATACATTTCCTTGCCACCATCTTTCTTCAATTCCTTTGCATAATCATGCAGCAAACACATAGACGCCAAATTTTTTATAAACTTAAACTCATACTCTCCAATGTTGTCAATAAAGTTATAATACCAATCAAAATATAGGGATTCAATTAAATCTTTAATTTCATCTGACAATTTTTCCCTTTCTTTT
>JAMORN010000101.1 GCA_027063545.1 bacterium
AAATCATTTATTGACTTATAAGGATAATTTTTTTAAATCTATAGAACTAATATATTATTTTCATTTTTATCAAAGGGGATAAAAATGGGGGAATTTAAATCAAGAACAGCGTTTATTATAACAGATAAAAGAGCAAAAGTATTTGTAGAAAATGGAAATATAAAGGTTCGCTATATAAAAAATGAAGAAGATATAAAGGCAGAGGAGAGGACTTTTAGGCCACATGAGATAAGCCAGATAATTACAATAGGTAAAGTAGATATAACAGGTGATGCACTTAATCTTATTATGAAAGAGAAGATAGAGTTAATATTTTTAAATAGAAATGGGAAGTTTATTTCTAAACTAATGCCTTCCACTTCAAAAAATGTTTTTTTAAGAATAAAACAATATAAGAGATTAGAAGATAAAGAGTTTATATTAGAGTTTTCCAAATCTATTATTAGAGCTAAGATAAAAAATCAGATAGTAAATTTAAGAAAAAATGCTTCCAATAGAAATTTTTACAATGATAGATCTAATTATGAAATTATTATAAGAAAATTAGAGAATTTAAGAGAGATGATAATGAGAGCAGATAATATAGATAAGGTTAGGGCATTAGAAGGTCAAGCTTCAAAATTATATTTTAAATTATTTGGAAGATTAATAGAGCCAGAATGGGCAGTTTTTAGAGGACGTACAAAACATCCACCAAGAGATAATGTGAATGCAGTATTAAGTTTTCTTTATAGTGTTATATTGACAAGGATAATAGGAGCCATAGAGAGTGTAGGCCTTGATCCTTATGCAGGCTTTTTTCATAAAATCCATTATGGACATCCCACTTTGGCTTTTGATTTAATAGAGGAGTTTAGAGTACCTTTAGGAGATCAAGTTTGTACAACTTTATTTAATAAAAAAGTTTTAAAACCAGAGGATTTTAGAGAGAATTTATTTAATGTAAATAGTGATGATTATCCTTTAGATAACTCTGATAGTGAAGATGAAATAGAGATTATAGGAGATGGAGTTAAAGGAGTATTATTAAATGAGGAAGGTGTAAAAAAGGTTGTTAAAAATTTAAGTACAAAATTAACGTCTGAAAGGAATTATCATAATAAATTATTAGGTGATAAAAGAGTTTCTTTTGATAAAATAATTTTATATCAAGTAGAAAGTTTAAAAGAAGTTATACTTAATTATCCAGATGTACCTATGTATGCAGGGATAACAATGCGATGAAGTATTTATTTTGTTATGATATAAGAGATGAAAAAAGATTAAGGCATGTTGCAAAGATTATTGAAAAGTATGGTATAAGAATACAATACTCTTTTTTTGAAATAATAGCTGAAGAAGAATTAAAAGAGAGGATAAAAAATGAGATAATAGCAGAGATGAATTTAAAGGAGGATAGTTTATATATTTATCATTTATGTAATAGATGTATGAAGCAAGTTTTAACAGATGGAGTAAAAATAGAATTTGATAGGGGAGATTTATTTATTTTTTAAAAATAAGGATTTAAGTTTATGGCACATAGAGAATTTTATTATATAATAATTTATG
>JAMORN010000102.1 GCA_027063545.1 bacterium
CTTGTGTAAAATCAGCAATAATTCATATGACTAAATATATGGCTAAATATTTTAGAGGTTACAACATAAGGTTTAATTGTATAAGTCCAGGAGGGATTTTTGACCAACAACCGAAAAAATTTTTAGAAATGTATAAAAATTATACTCTTAATAAAGGTATACTAGATAAAGCGGATATAGTTGGTACTTTAATATTTCTTTTAAGCGATTTAAGTAAATATATAAACGGACAAAACATTATTGTTGATGATGGTTTTTGTTTATAATAAAAAGTATCTTTATGTTAGTTTGGTAATTTACAGTATTCGAGATTTAAAAATATGAAAATGAAGTTTAAAACCATTAACTATCTAAGAGTGGCTAATGCATTTATTAATATTATTAATTATTCCTTAAGAGGATTTTTCTTTATTTTAGGAGCAAGGTATTTAAGTATTCATGATTTAGGTATGTTAGGTGTAATATTTTCATATAATTCAATTTTTGTTTTTTTCCTTGGATTTGAATATTGGTATTTCTTTAACAGAAAGTATGCTGAATATATAGCTTTTGCAAAGTTTAATGATTTTAAAGTATTCTTCTTAAATCAATTTTATTTTTATATACTAGTGTATCTGATATTTTTACCTATAATTTTCTTCTTTTTTGAACTAAGATTTAAATTGGGTTTGGTTTTATGTATTGGAGTAATATCTTTTCATTTAATACAGGAAATCTCTAGAATATGGATATATCTAAATAGACAAATACTTTCTTCTCTTACGACCTTATCTTTAGCTATTTGGACAATTCCAGTGTATATTTTATGGTTAAATGGAAGATTGATTTCTTTGCAGAATATTGTATATATATATGTTTCAAGCTTATTTTTTTGTATGCTTTTTTGGATGTCAATACTGATAAAAGTTATTAACCTAAATCCTCTGGAAATATTAAAATTTAGAGAATTTTTTAGATTTTCCATTCATAAAAAAGCAATAAAGTTGTCTTTTTGGATATTACTTTCTGTTCTTTGTTATAGAATAGTTGAATTATCCCCTCGTTTATTTGCAGATTTTCTAAGAAATTATGAGTTGGCAGGGGCTATTACTTTTTATCAATCTTTTGGTTCTCTCATCACTAGCTTTGTATATCATATCGTTTCAGTCTTCTTTTTGCCTAAAATGTTAAGAAAGGTGGACTATAATGAATTTAAAACGGTCATTAAAGAACTTAAATTTGAGCTAATAAAATATTCTTTTTTATTTTTTATTGTGTCCGCTGTTTCTCCTTTTGTTTTTGTAAAAATTTTTAACTTAAAACAAGAATATGTGGATTTTTGGTATTTGAGCTTCGTTTTCGCTTTTGCTTATTTTGTACTAAGTCTTTCTACTTATTACTCATATGTATCTTATGTTAGAAATTTAGATGAGGTAAATTATTTATCCAATATATTATCTTTTATTTTTGTTTTCTTAACGTATGTTATAATGTATCTGTTGAAGATAAATGTTATAATAATAATAACAATAGCTTTTTTTATTTTTTCATTTTCACAATATTTATTTAAAAGTCTTTTTTATAGGAGGTACGAAAGTAATGAAAGTAGCCTTTTTTGATAATGGTAATTTAAGTATATTATTTTCTTTCATATCCAACTATTTAAATAGTAAAGGAATTAAGTCTTATATTTTAACTCTTTCAAAGAGGAAAAAGTTTTTCTTAGAAAGAAAGTTCAATACTCAGAATGTTTTTTATCTTGATTTTTCTAATGCTGATCCTGCTGAAGGTAAGAGAATATTAATGGATATTGAAAATAGAATGAATGAATTTAGACTTTATAAAGCAATATACATGGATAGAGTTTTAAAATATGGAAATGAATTGAAAGTAAAGGAATATTTATACAATTTTGCGTCGGTATTAGATAAATTCATTCAAGAAAATGATATATCTGTTATTTTTGGTGAAGTTACCTGGGCAATAGAGTATATAGCGTATTTCATAATGTTATATAGGAATAAAAAATATTTTGTTCCTATGAATAACTATGTTATTCCTGGAAAATTTAGTTTTTTAGATTATAAAAATACTAAGTCTTTTATAAAGAAACAACCAATAACTAAGGATTATGAGGTGGCTAGAACTATATATCTTCAGAGGAAATCTACTGATATAAATAAACAGGCTAAGTTTTTACAAACTTATATGCCTCCAAACTTTAGAGATCGATTTTCTGTTTTAATTAACTCTTGGAATTTAGAAGATTATAGATATTCCTTGAAATTAAAATTAAGAATATTGAATCAATATAAAAATAGATTAATTATAAATAAGCTTAGTAATAGTTTGTTTTTAACGATGGCAGATTTAAAAAAAACACAAAAATATGCAATTTACCTTCTTCATATTCAACCAGAAGCTACTCCAGATGTGGTTTCTACAGAATATAATGATCAACTTAGACTAATAGAAGTCATAAGGAATGTTTTACCTTCAGATATTCTTTTGCTTGTAAAGGAACATCCAAATGGTATAGGAAGCAGAAATATTTCTACTTTGAAAAAAATTAAAAATATTCCGGGAGTAGAATTAATACATCCTAAGATACTGATGAAAGAATTATTTCCTTATATTAGTATTACTTTTACAATCGCGGGAACAGTTTCTTTTGAAAGTTCTATAAATGGAATACCTGCTATCATTTTTTCAGATATATATCTTGATATATTCCCCCTAATTAAAAAAGAGTTCTCGTTTAAAAATTTAGCAAATACTATAATGGAGCAGTTAAAATTGGCTAATAGAGTATATTTTCAAAGTGAGATTGAAGACCAGAATATTGAAGCAATAGCAAAAATCAATGCTAATACTTTTGATGGTAAGATTTATGATCCTTTGTTAAGTAAAGATGTATTATTTAGAGATAATTTAGAAAATATTTCAAACGCTTTTTATAGATTTATAAAAAATGAAATTTAAAAAACTATTACTTATAAGCTTTATATTAAGTTTACCGTATAATAATTTTCCTTACGGTATAGGTGGTACTTTAACTCCTTTAGCGCTTATACCAGGGTCTGTATTTATATTCTTATCTTTCGTAAATTTTTGTTTACGAGGAGTTTTTAAGTTTAATAAAAACTTATTGTTATTGGTGGTTGTGTTTGTATACTTTATAATTATTACGATATTTAATGATATTAGATTTTATGAGTATTTTGTAAAACAAAAAATAGTATCACCTTGGTTTCGTACTTTTCAGTTCATTATTTATAGTCTTATTTCGATAATTTCTTTTTATATTGGTTATAGAGCTTTGCAATATATAAGATCATTTAATAAGCTTATAAAAATTATATTATACGCTTATATACCTTCACTAGTTTTTGGAATTCTTGAAATTATTACTAATAATCACTCTATTTTAAATTTAATTAGAAAATTTTTTGCTAGTACACAATTTCCTGATGGATATTATCGAATATATTTATTAACGACAGAACCTTCATGGGCAGGATTTGATATGATATCATATGTTATTCCGATAACTATGTATTTACTTCTTAAAGAAAGAAGTAAAATTTATTTAGTATTGTTGATAATAGAATTAGTGATTTTTTTAGAAATAAAGTCATTACTTGCTGCTATAGTTTTTGCAATATTGTTTGTTGCTTATTTTCTTGTTAGTATTATTTATGAAAAAAAAGTTCTTTCTTTACTTATTGCTTTTTTCACTATTGTTATCTTTTTGATTGGTTTACATATTTTTAGAGACATATATTGGGATAGATTTCAAGATTTTTTACAAGGTAATGACAGTTCTGCTTTGACTAGAACAGTTACATATATAATTGCTGTAAAAATACTCATTAATGAACCTATGATAGGAGTAGGATTTAGAAATAGCGGTTATTTCTATACGGAATACATAAATCCTTTATTATTATCCCATCCTCTTATTAGAGATTGGGCTGATTTTTGGTCAAAAAGATTTCCTGATATAAAATCTACTATGTTTGAGATTGTGGCGTCTGTAGGTGTTCAAGGAATAGTTTTTTTTACTTTTTTTCTAACTTCTATAATTAAAAAGATTTTATTCATAAAGGATAGAGAAGCTTTGCTACTATTTTTAATGATTTTTTTAGCTTCTTTTATAGGTTCTTTTTCGTTAAATTTGATAGGATATCCTATTTTTTGGTTTTTTATTGGGCTTTTGTATAAATTTTCAGGAAAACGTAACAAGGATGTTTAGCTTATTGATTGCGATTTGTTTGAAGTAGTAAATGAATTTTTATGAAAGGAGGAATAGCGTGAAAAGAATATTATTTTTAGCTTCAAGATTTCCTTATCCTGCGAAAAGTGGAAGAGAAAGAACTTTGCTAGAATACCTTTCTTTTTTGAAGGGGAATGCGAAAGTTTATTTTTATTTTTTTGAAAAGAAAAAGAAGCCAGAAACTGTGATACAGGAATTTAAAAGTAAGTATCATATAGAACAAATAAAATTTATAAAATTACCATCATTGTTTTCTTCAATGGTTAATATAGTTAAAGATACTTTGATTTTAAGAAAAAAAAGTTTACAGGAAAGCTTATTTTTTTCAAAGAAAATACAAACTTTTTTGATGAAAGAAGTTATATTAAATAATATAGATATTATATTTGCTGATATGATTAGAGCTGCTCAATATTTCGAATATGTAGATATTAAAAAAGTTACTAAGGTTTTTGATATGGATGATATAATTTCAAAAAGATACAAATACTTGATGGACTATTCAGATGTAAATATTTTGGGTAATTTCAATGATAATTTTCCAGAAATTTTTTCTATTATTATAAATAGTTACCTAAGAAAAATTATTTTAGATATAGAAGGTAGGTTAGTAGAAAGAAGAGAGTTAGAGTTAGCAAAGAAGTTTGATAAAGTTATATTAGTTTCTCCTGAAGAAGCAAATTTACTTAAGTATACGATAGGGAAAAAGGAAATTTATTATATATATCCTACGGTAAAGAGGATGACGTTAAGGCTAAATATTAAAAAGTTATCACCAAGTATAAGTTTTATGGGACTTTTAAATGTTCCTCATAATGAAAAGGCTCTAATAACTTTTATTAAAAAAATATTTCCAGAAATAAAAAGATTATATCCTAATATTAAATTCTTTATAGTTGGGGCTAATCCAACAGAAAAACTTAAAAAACTTGTAAGGTTAAATAGCTCAAATATAATTTTGACTGGTTATGTTGAGAATTTTAGTGAATATATATTGAAAACTGATCTTTTTATTGCACCTATATATTTTGGTACAGGTATAAAAACAAAAATTCTTGATGCTATGTCTTTAGGTATGCCTGTAATAACTACTCCTCTAGGAGTTCAAGGGTTGAGTGTAAAACATTTAAGAGATATAATTATAGTTAACGATGATAAGGAGTTTGTTTACTTTGTAGATAAGCTTTTGAAAGATGAGGAATTGAGAAGTTCTATCGGGAAAAAAGCTTATCAATATGTAAATAAATATCATAATTATGAAAAAATAAGAAGAGAATTTTTAAAAATACTTTTAGGGGAGGAATAAATATGATTTTTCGTTCACGGGCACCTCTTAGAATAGGTCTTGCTGGTGGTGGAACGGATGTTAGTCCTTATTCTGATATTTATGGAGGCGCGGTACTTAATGCTACTATAACTATGTATGCTTATGCAACCATAGAACCTAAGAATAACGGGAAGATTGTACTTAATTCTATAGATAAAAAGGAAAAGATTGAACTTGTGTCCAAAAAAAATTTAGAAATAGATGGCAGATTAGATTTGTTAAAAGCTGTTTATAATCGAATTGTTCAGGAATTTGTAAAAGAAGAATTATCTTTTGAAATCTCAACTTATGTTGATGCTCCTCCGGGTTCTGGACTCGGAAGTTCATCTACTCTTGTAGTTGCAATAATAGGTGCATTTGCTGAATGGTTAAGGCTACCTCTAGGTGAATATGATATAGCACGTTTAGCCTATAAAATAGAAAGAGAAGATTTAGGTATGGCTGGAGGAAAGCAAGATCAATACGCAGCTACTTTCGGAGGTTTTAATTTTATGGAATTTTATAATAATGAAAAAGTCATAGTGAATCCTTTAAGAATCAAATCAGAAATTATTAATGAACTTCAATTTAATTTTCTACTTTATTATACTGGAACAAGTAGATTATCTTCTAAGATTATTGAAGCTCAAGTAAAAAACGTAATTAGTAAGAAAAATAAAGCTATAGAAGCTATGCATAAACTTAAAGAACAAGCAGTAATGATGAAAGAAGCTATCTTAAGAGGAAACCTTGCTGAAATAGGAGAAATTTTAGACTTTGGGTGGCAGTATAAAAAGCAGATGGCTAACGGCATTACTAATCCTGTTATAGAAGAAATTTATGAGACTGCAAAAAAAGCAGGAGCTACTGGTGGCAAGATTTCAGGAGCGGGAGGAGGTGGATTTATGATATTTTATTGTCCAAAGAATACAAAGTATAAAGTGATAGAAGCATTGCAAAAATTTGGCGGGGAATTTAGGAGATTTCAATTTACTAAATATGGACTTGAAACCTGGAAAGCTTAATTTTTGAAAGGAGGGAAAGTAATGGAAAAAATTATTTCTGCTATTAATGATTCAATTAATGTTAAGAGACAAATTATTGAAGATAAGATTCTACTGAAAAGCATATTAAAAGTAACGAAGGAAGTTATAAATGCTTTTAGAAATGATAGAAAGGTTTTCTTTTGTGGAAATGGTGGAAGTGCTGCAGATGCCCAGCACCTCGCTGCTGAACTATCTGGAAGGTTCTATTGTGATAGAGATCCCTTATTTGCTGAAGCTTTGCATGTCAACACATCTTATCTGACAGCAGTGGCAAATGATTACTCTTACGATGAGGTATTTTCAAGGCTTGTAAAAGCTAAGGGAAGGAAAGGGGATATTTTGATAGGGATTTCTACTTCTGGAAATTCTAAGAATGTAATAAAAGCTATTGAAGTTGCTAATGATATTGGAATGATAACTGTTGGAATGACCGGGAAAAGTGGTGGAAAAATGAAAGATATTTGCAAATATCTAATTAATGTGCCTTCTAATGATACACCAAGAATTCAGGAATCTCATATAATGATTGGGCATATTATTTGCGAAATAGTAGAAAAGGAGTTGTTTGGTTAAATGATTAAAGAGGCTATTGTTTTAGCTGGTGGGCTTGGGACGAGATTGAAGAGTGTTGTTAAAGATATTCCCAAACCTATGGCAGATGTAAATGGTAAGCCTTTTTTGGAATATCTTTTGAGATACTTGCGGAAAAATAGTATTGAAAGAATTATATTGTCAGTTGGTTATAAGTGGGAGGTTATTAGGGATTATTTTGGAAAAAGTTTTGAAAACATGGAACTAGTCTATAGTGTGGAGAGTGAACCACTTGGAACAGGAGGAGCTATAAAAAGAAGTCTTTCTTTCGTTAATTCAGACAATATTTTTATTTTGAATGGTGATACTTTTTTTGATATTAATTTGAAAGACTTTTTGGCTTTTCATAAGAAAAGAAATTCTGTACTTTCTGTTGCTCTCAAGTCAATGAAACAATTTGATAGATATGGAGTTGTAAAAATTGACAAAGATAATAGGATAGTAGCTTTTAAAGAGAAGGCTTACTATAAATTTGGTTTGATTAATGGAGGCATTTATTTGCTTAATAAACTCTTTTTTAGAGAATTGAATTTTGAATCCAAATTTTCCTTTGAAAAAGACTTGTTAGAGATTTATTACAAAGTATATAATTTTTACGGTTTTCCTTTTGAAGCTTATTTTGTAGATATAGGGATTCCTGAAGACTATGAAAGAGCCAAAAGGGATTTCCTTTTGGTTAAGAACAATTTAGGATTAAAATAATTATTAAGTTTTTAGATGAAAGTAACTATTCTTGAAGAGAGAAGAATAAAATTTTATACTGTTGCTTAATTAATTTTATCGGAGGGCTTATGAGGCTTCTTATAACGGGTGGAGCTGGCTATATTGGAAGTCATGTTGTTAAATTGCTTGGAGAAAAAGGCGTCGAAATTTTAGTAATTGATAACCTTTCCAAAGGGCATAAAGAAGCAGTTTTGTATGGGGTCTTAGAAGAAGTAGATTTGTCTGATGAAATCACATTAAAGCAAATACTAGAAGAGTTTAAACCAGATGCTGTTATGCATTTTGCCGCGTTTATAGAAGTTGGAGAATCGGTAAAAAAACCAATTAAATATTATAAAAATAATACTTGTAATACGCTTAATCTGTTGAAAGCAATGATGGAGGTAGGAGTAAATAAATTCATTTTTTCCTCTACGGCTGCTGTTTATGGTAATCCAGAGAAAATTCCTATACCTGAAGATCATTCTATAAATCCCATAAATCCTTACGGTTTTTCAAAAGCCTTTGTAGAAAAAATTTTAATTGATTTTGATGAAACATACGGGCTAAAGTACATTTCTCTTAGGTATTTTAACGCAGCTGGTGCTGATCCTGAGGGAAAAATAGGTGAAAGCCATGATCCGGAAACTCATCTTATTCCACTTATTCTAAAGGCTGCAAAGGGTGAAAGGGAGAGTATAAAAATATTTGGGACGGATTATCCTACCTCAGATGGTACGTGCATAAGAGATTACATTCATGTTAACGATTTAGCAGAAGTTCACTATCTAGCTTTGGAGTATCTTTTAGATGGTGGGGAAAGTAGCGTTTTTAATTGTGGATATGGACATGGCTATTCAGTCAAAGAAGTAATAGATACAGCTAAAAAAGTAACTGGTATTGATTTTAAAGTAGAAGAAGCAGATAAAAGACCCGGAGATCCTCCAGTTTTGGTGGCTGATAGTACAAAATTAAAGGGAACTTTTGATTGGAAACCCAAGTTTGACGATCTTGAATATATTATTCAGACTGCATGGAATTGGGAAAACAATAGGAGATTTTAGGAGGGATATTTGAATACAATAAAAATTCCATGGTGGAAAAGACCTTTTGATGTTATCTTCGCGGTCTTTGCAATAATTGTCACTCTACCTGTAATGATTCCTGTTGCTTTAATTATTAAGTTAACTGATAGAGGGAGTATATTTTTTAAACACGAAAGAATAGGTTACAAAGGAAAGCCTTTTAAGGTTTTAAAGTTTAGAACTATGTATCCAGATGCAGAGAAAAGACTAGAGAAAATTCTTGAAGAGGATCCGAAAGCTAAGGAAGAGTGGGAAAAGACTTTTAAACTAAAAAATGATCCTAGGGTTACTCCAATAGGAAAATTTTTAAGGAAGTATAGTTTAGATGAACTTCCTCAGTTTTTTAATGTTTTAAAAGGTGATATGAGTATTGTAGGTCCAAGGCCGGTTGTTAGAGAAGAGTTACAAAGATATTACAAAGATAAAGCTGATATTTATAAAAGTGTAAAACCAGGAGTGACTGGTTATTGGCAGGTAGAAGGAAGAAGTGATGTTGAAGATTATGCTAAGAGAGTAAATATGGATGTTTGG
>JAMORN010000103.1 GCA_027063545.1 bacterium
GGTATAAAAAGAGAATAATTCCAAATATTAAAATTAAAACTCCTACTATTGAGATATAATATCCATATTCAGGCCATCCTTTGTAAGTTACAATTTTTATAGGATCTATTCTGAATATAGAAGAATTTATATTTTTATCAATAAACATATAATAAAGTTTTTTTAAAGTAAGAAAATCTTTGTAATCTTCAAATGCTCTTGGATATTTTAAAAGAGTAATAATTGTTGGAAAAAATTTAAAGCTACTAACAGTAAAGAAAATAAAAAACGTTTTTAATAAGAATAAGATAAATTGTTTTAGTTTCTTTATATTAAAAATAAATTCTATTATAAAATAAATTATTGCAAAATAAATAAAATTATAATTCGCATGAAGAAAAGCTAGAGATAACACTAATCCTAATAATATAAAATTTTTTCTTAATATTGCTATAAGAAAGAAAGGTAAAAGAGCTGTTGTTGTTGCAAAATGAAGATGACCTTCTCCAGCATGCATAAAAAAGTATCCGTTGAAAGAAGCAATGAGAAGAGTTGTGAAAAGTAAGATAGAATAATTTATATCCCATTTTAAAATTTTATCATCAAATACAGTTTTATATAAAATTCTTATAAGAATTATATAACCCAAAGAAGCAATAAAAAGCATAAATGTTATATAAATTTTAAGCCCTCTTTCAATCCCCCAAATTGCAGAAAACAAAGTCATAAAGGATAATAAATTATTCTGAGGATCCCCAATATTCATAATTCCGCCAAACATATATGGATTCCAGAAAGGAAATTGATGAAATTTTAATATTGGATATATATTAATAAAAGTAAAAAAAGAGAAACTATCCCAATCACTAGAACCCAAATAATCAAAATGCACAAACCCAGAGAGAGTAAATAATACTGAGAAAAAAAATACAATTATGACTTCATAGAAAAAATAATTGTTTTTATTAAATATCTTATTCAATGTTCACTCCATAATCTTCTTTTAAAATATTTAAATATGAATTATATCTTTCTTTAGATATCTCGCCATTTTTAACAGCTTCTTTTACAGCACATCCAGGTTCTTTTAAGTGCATACAATTAGAGAATTTACATTCATATCCTAGAAATTCTCGGAAGTATTCCTTTAATTCTTCTTTTGAAAATACAAAAGATAGATTTATCTCAGAAAATCCCGGAGTATCTGCTAAAAATGAATTTTCTCCAAATGGTAAAAGCATTATCTCCACAGTAGTATGTCTTCCTCTTTTTGTTTTTTCACTAACTTCATTTGTGGCAAGTTCATATCCTGTTAAAGCATTTATAATTGATGTTTTACCCACACCAGATGGCCCAGCCAAAACAACAATATTTCCCTTTAAATATTCTTTTAATTTATCAATATTAATTTCTTTTTGAGCGCTTATATGTAGTACCTCATATCCAGCATTTTTATATATATTAGTCCACTTTTCCAATTCTTTTTTTTCTTCATCTATTTCTATTAAATCAATTTTATTGAAAACAACCACAGGTTCTACCCCATAATAGTCATACAC
>JAMORN010000104.1 GCA_027063545.1 bacterium
CTTACTTGATGACTTAAATATTGGTGAGTATATCTATATTGCTGATGGATTATATGCATTTGTTGTGGTAGATAAGGAGGAAAAATACTTAAAAGTTAAAGCTCTAAATTCTGGAAAAATTTTATCAAGAAAAGGTGTTAATTTCCCTAATTCAAAACTATCAGTTCCAGCACTTACAGAAAAAGATAAGAATGACTTAAGATTCATACTAACTCAACCAGTTGATTGGATTGCTTTATCATTTGTTAGGGATCCAAAGGATATAGAGGATGTAAAAGCTATATTTAATGAGGTTGGTACATCAAAACCTGTTATTGCAAAAATAGAAAGGAAAGAGGCTGTAGAAAAGATAGATGATATATTAGATGTATTTGATGGTATAATGATTGCAAGAGGTGATCTGGGAGTTGAGATACCTATAGAAAAGGTTCCTAATATCCAGAAAAAATTAATTATAAAAGCTAGAATAAAAGGAAAACCTGTTATTACTGCTACTCAAATGTTAGAAACTATGATAGAAAATCCTGTTCCAACAAGAGCTGAAGTATCTGATATTGCAAATGCTATATATGATGGAACAGATGCAATAATGCTCTCTGGAGAGACAGCCGCAGGGAAGTATCCTGTTGAAGCTGTAAAAGTAATGAATAAGGTAGCTTTAGAAACTGAAGCTCATTTAAAAACACTACCTATTATAAAAAAAGGTGATATGACAGAGGCTATATCTCAAGCAATATTTACAATAACTGAAACTCTTGATATTAAAATGATTGCTGCTAGTACAATGAGTGGATTTACAACTCAACTCATAAGTTCTAAAAGACCTTCTATACCTATCTATGCTTTTACCCCCTCACAAGAAACTAGAAAAAAACTTTCTGTTGTATGGGGAGTTTATCCTGTAGAGGTAGAAGAAGTTGATCATTTAGAAGATTTAATTAAAGTAATAAAAGCATGTGTAGCAAAACATAATATTATAAACAAAGGTGATAAGTTTATATTTACTGCTGGTATTCCTTTAAAGAAACCAGGATTTACAAATATGCTACAAATTGAAACACTATAGTTAATGTTAAAAACTATTATAAAATTTTTGAGAGGGGAAGTTTTCTTCTCCTCTCTCTTTTTATTATTTCTTTTATTATATTCCATTGTTAGACCGCCAATTAGTTTTTTATATACTTCTATTCATTGGGAGACCATAATTACTTTAGTTATTCTACTGTTGCTTACAGAATCAATTAAAGAGTCTAATTTTTTCAATTATATATTATCTAAAGAAACCAAAATTTATAATAATAAATTTCTCCTACATTCATCTTTAATAATATTTTCCTCATTCTTGGCTATGTTTTTAACGAATGATATTACCCTTTTTATTATTATACCATTTATCTATAAATTAAAAGAGAAAAAAATTATAGACTATAAAGAATCTATAATCTTATACATCTTAAATACAATAGCTGTAAATATTGGCTCTTTTCTAACACCTATTGGTAATCCTCAAAACATCTATATATGGCATAAATATGAT
>JAMORN010000105.1 GCA_027063545.1 bacterium
GCATTGTAAACAAATCTTGTTCGTCTTGCTCTGTCCATTTGTTAAAGTAATCCGAGTATCTTGCTATATATGGTGGGTCTAGATAGACTAAACTTTTATAATTAGCATATTTAATAACTTCTCTAAAATCCTTATTTAAGAAGATCCAATTATTACTTTTTATTCTTAAATAGAGCCATTTAACCTCATTGTAGATCTTTGTTATATAACTTTTTGAAAATCTATTTTCCTTTTTGCAAAAAGGAACATTAAACTCTCCCTTCATATTAAATCTTATAACTCCATTGAAAGAGGCTCTATTAAGAAAAATAAAATCCAGGGAATTAGGTTCTTTATTAAATCTTTCTCTCACTTCATAATAGTAATATTCTCCCTTTTTCCTTAATTTTTCACCTTCAGATGTTAAAAACTTTTTAACTTCCTCTGGAGTAATAACATTTTCTTGTAAATCTTTATAGAATCTAATGATATGAGGATTTATATCCGAGAAAATTGCTTCTTTTGGATTCAAATTAAAACCTACTATACCTGAACCAACAAAAGGTTCAATATATAATTTTGTCTTAGCAAAATTTTCAGGTATAAAACTTAAAATCCATTTAACCAATTTACTTTTTTTACCTTGTATTTTAATTGGTGGATTTAGTATTTTCATCTTGTTCTCCTAAAATAATCTTTTAAAAGTTTTACTAAATCCTTTCTATTCTTATATTCTAAAAAATCATCTAAGCTCGTTATTTTCTTTCCAGTTTTAGGGTTAATAATTCCATAGTTAATCCAGTAATCATCAAATATTTCTTCCCCTTCTTTTCCAAATATTGTAAATATCCCTTGACAATTTTTTAGTTTTTCTAAATCTTTAATACTTCCTATATTTGCTGTATTTGAACTCCCCTGCTTATCACTTGCTATTTGCCATTTTTCACATAAAAAAACTTCTATATTCTTAATTGAGGATATTATTTCCTTTAGTTCCTTAATAGAATATACCTTTATATTTTTTTCGTTCTTTTCCACCCTTTCATAAATTAGTCCCAAAATGAAATGCCCCGCATATTCTTTATAAGGATACATAATATTCTTAGTACTATTCCTATCCTTAAAATAAGTTCCGTGCGAACCCAAAGTAAAACCTTTTGGTTTTCCTCCATCCTTATACGTTGTCTTTAAATCAAGTGCTATTTTTTGATTAAGTTCCAAATCTATTAGTGTAAAATCAGGGTAAATATTCTGAGACCTAGGAAGTTCAATTTCATAATTGTAGATTTTTCCAAATTGAAAAATAAATGGTAAGATTTGTATTTCAAGGATTTTTGAAATTAATTTGGTATCAGTATTAATTTCATAAACTTTCTTGTATATATCTATAAATCCTTTTATAGTCCAATTCCCATCTTCATCTTGGATTTTATCTAACAAATTTTGTTTCCTTAAAAATTCTTTAAAAAGCTTCTTAAACTTTTCTTTTGCTTTATCTTTAGGATCCATTATATATATCTTTTTACCAAAAAATATTTGGGTGAGAAATTAGAAG
>JAMORN010000106.1 GCA_027063545.1 bacterium
ATCAGTATGATTATACATGTGCTCATAGAACTCTTCCTTTTGGTACAAAATTAAGGGTGACAAATTTAGAAAATGGTAAAAGTGTAGTTGTAAGGGTGAATGATAGAGGGCCTTTTGTTAAAGGAAGGATTCTTGATCTTTCTTATCAGGCTGCCAAAAAGATAGGACTTGATAAAACAGGGACAGCAAAGGTAAAGGTTGAAATATTATATCTACCTGAATAACAAGGAGAAATAATAATGGATTTGAAGGAATATGTAGAACTAGACAAGAATTATCTTTTACAAGTTTTTAGTAAGCCTGATTTAGTTATAGAAAAAGGGGATGGGGTTTATTTATATGATATATCAGGAAATAAATATTTAGATTTTGTTAGTGGAATAGCTGTAAATTTATTTGGTCACAATGATAAAGGTTTAAAAGAGGTTATAAGAAATCAGATTGATAAACTAATTCATGTGTCAAATTTATATCATAATATTCCACAAATAGAATTAGCTAAACTTTTGGTAGATAACACTATAAAATCTGGTAAGGTTTTTTTTACAAATTCTGGAACAGAATCAAATGAAGGAGCAATAAAATTTGCTAGAATATATTCAATAAAACGTAAGGGAGCATTGGCATATAAAATAGTTGCAGCAAAAAATTCATTTCATGGGCGAACTTTTGGAAGTTTATCTATAACTGGACAGCCTAAATTTTGGAAGAATTTAGGACCAACCATGGAAAATGTAGAATTTATAGAATATGGAAGTATAGAGGATTTAGAAAGGGTTATAGATAAAAATACAGCAGCTTTATTTTTAGAGCCATTACAAGCAGAAGGGGGTATAAATGAGGCGGATATATCGTTTTGGAAAAAGGTAAAACAGGTATGTGAGGAAAATGATTGTCTTTTAGTATTAGATGAGGTTCAGACAGGTTTATGTAGAACAGGTCCTCTTTTCGGTTACAAAGATTTGATGATAGAGCCCGATATTATTACCTTAGCAAAGGGTTTGGGACACGGAATACCTTTAGGAGCTATAATTATTAAAGATAAAGTAGCAGAATATATAGATAAAGGAATGCATGGAAGTACATTAGGAGGAAATCCATTAGCCTGCTCTGTTGGAAACTATGTGTTAAATAGATTAATAGATGATGGCTTTGAGAATAAAGTTAGAAAAATAGGTAATTTTTTTAAGGAAGAATTGAATAAATTAAAGGAAAAACATCCTGATAAAATAGAAAAGGTAAAAGGTAAAGGATTGATTTTAGGATTGAAATTAAAAAATGAAAATATTTCATCTATTATTGATTTATTAAGAGAAAATTATAATATTTTAATAACAAGAGCTGGTGTAGATGTATTAAGGTTTTTACCACCTCTTATAATAGAGAAATCTCATATAGAATATTTAGTTAATTCTTTGAATGAGGTATTAGGGAGTAGAACGTAGTAATGGAATTTATAAAGAAAATTGTCTATAATATTCTTGGTATAGATAAATTTGTAAAAAATATAATATTAACGGAAAGAGATAGTT
>JAMORN010000107.1 GCA_027063545.1 bacterium
TATCTTCTTTACTTTTACTCTAAAAGTTACATTTTTTCCCGCAATCTCTTTTACGTAATAATCTTCTGGAAATGTATATTCTAAGTCATATTCATCACCTTTTTTCTTACCCAATAATGCCTCAACAAACTTATCAAATTTACCTTCTTTATTTTTAATTACATGTACTCTATAATCTTTTTTAGGGTCGCTATTTTCTTCTGATATAGCTTCATAATCTATAATTACATAATCACCTTCTTCAACAACAGCATCATCACCCTTATCTTCAAATTCAGCTAAAGTTTTTAATTTTAATTCTATCTCCTTTTCAACCTCTTCATCTGAAACTTCTACTTCTTCAACTTTGATACCATGACCTTTATAGTTTTCTATTTTTAAATCAGGTTCTACTTCAATATAAATAGTAAATTCTAATCCTTTGTTTTCATCATAAGAAAAATCTTCCTCTTTTATTGGATGTTCATATATAGGATTTAAATTTTCTTCTCTATATATTTCCTTAAGGGCATTATTTATTTTTACTTCTATTACTTCTGCTTCTATAGCCTTCCCATATTTCTTTTTTACCAATGATACAGGAACCTTACCTTTTCTAAATCCTGGTAACTGAATAGTTTTTGCATATTCTTTTAATTTCTCATCAACTTCTTTTTTTATTTCCTCAGCAGGAATCTTAACAGAGATCTTCTTTTTCCATGAATTAACATTTTCTATTACTTTTTCCAACTTCTACCTCCACATTTTCTTAATATTTTATTTTCATAAACTCATCTACTTATTTTTCTATATGCGAGAAGGGGGACTCGAACCCCCACGGGAAAACCCCACCAGATCCTAAGTCTGGCGCGTCTACCAGTTCCGCCATTCTCGCATTTACTCGAAAAAAAATAAAAATATTAAATTAATAAATCAATAAAATTAAATTTATAAATTAAAAACCCCTCTTCTCAGTCATAACAGAGAAGAGGGGTAAAACATTAAACTAAATTATTCAATATATACTAGTTTGATTGTTTATTCCAATCAAAAAAGTCAGTCCAACTTTTTTCTGTTCCCCACTGGAATACTGTAACAGTATATTTAGGGAATGTATATATACTACCTGGACCTATATTAATCTTACCCTTCTTAGCAATCTCAACCTGATCAACCTTAAATACATCATGTTTAAATTCACCTGTCTTATGTAGCTCTTCTACAATTGCACCTCCACTTGGTAATCCTTCTATATCAAGCTTTGTTTCATAATCTGTAAATGGACTCTTATTGATCACAATTAATACAGTTGATCCATCATTTCTCTTAGCTAAATAAGCTGTCAAATTTTCATTATTAGTTTTTACTTCTCTTAGACTACCTTGTAAATTATTAGCAATTAACTTAAATGCCCAATAAGCAGGTCTTGGTACATTATCTCCATCGGGAGCACCTGTTCTAGATAAGTATCCATAATCACCTAACTGAGGAGTGATATCATTGTGAATATCCCAGTAGTTTGCTATTTCAATATTAGTCTTAGCTAAATGT
>JAMORN010000108.1 GCA_027063545.1 bacterium
CCTGTCTCTAATATTCTTGAATTGAATTTTTTGGTAAAACATCAAGTAAGAACCTATAACTATAATCGACTAAACAGTATGAACTTATAGTTATAACACCTTTTTCTTGAAATTCTTTTAATAATGACTTATAATTGTTTTCCATAACATCTCCTAATTTTATCTTTTAAATAAATAAATTTCTTTATCAAAAGTTTGGGCATAACCATTATAAATAAAACTATACTCAAATGCCATAAAAAACATTTCCAAAAATAAATATTACCCCAATAATATTTTTTATTTTTCCATAATGCTCTTAATGAATTTTTTGAATAATTTAACTGTTTTTTTATTCTTTTTCCATAGTTTCCTCTTGGAATTCTATATTTTAATAAAAATTCTTCAATAACATCAAATTTATAATTTTTAGCTATACATTTTATCCAAAGATCATAATCTTGGGACCTAACTAAACCTTCATCATATTTTATTTTTTTTAAAATATCACTTTTTATCATCATTGATGGATGAACAGTTAAATGCTCTTTAAAAAAATATTTTCTAATCTCTTTAAATTTATACTTTTCCGGTTTAAATTCTCTTAAAATATTTCCATATTCGTCAATAAAATAAACCCATGTAAATAGTAAATCTACATCTTTATTATCTTCCATATATTTAAATTGTTTCTCTAATCTTTGAGGCAATGCTATATCGTCAGCATCTAATATAGCGATATATCTCCCATTTGCAATGTCAATCGCTTTATTTCTACTTGCTCCTCTGCCTAAATTTTTCTCATTTTTTATAAAAACAATTCTTTTATCCCTTTGCTGATATTCTTTAATAATTTTTTCTGCTTTCTCGTTATTTGGATTATCTAAAACGATTATAAATTCAAAATTTTTAAACGTCTGATTTAAGATAGACTCAATAGATTCTCTTAAATATTTTTCTGGTTCATTATATGTCGCCATTATAACAGAAACTAATGGCTTATCCATCTCTCCTCCTACTTAATAAATAAAAATAGTCTTATTTAAATAATTTCGATACAAAGATTGTAAATATTTTTTCTTCGAAAAACTTATAAAGGCCATAATCAATATCTTCTAATATTTCGACTTTATTAAAAACTTCATTTGAATACTTTTCTTTTAAAATCCAATCTGCTAATGGTGGAGTAAAGTTCTTCTTTTCTCTATTGACTATCTCATCAGGTAAAATATCCTTATTCTTCATTAAATTTCGAACAAATCAACTTTCCATTCGACAGGAATCTTCTAGCTAAATTCAGTAAATCTATAATCTAAAAATGGAGTTCTAACTTCCAAGGCATTAACCACTGATGTTCTATCAATTTTAACTAAAAAGTTATCGGGAAAAATATTATACAATAAGTCAAATATTCTCATCGCTTCTTCTAATTTATTGGTATTCCAATCAGGATATGATAAAATAGTATATTATGGGAAGAAGAGGAAGACCGAGAAAATATACACATAAATATAGGTGCGAGAAAATGTGGTTCTAACTGGTGTGA
>JAMORN010000109.1 GCA_027063545.1 bacterium
TGGAAATACTTGAGGATCTTATAATAGAAAGTATTAGATATAGACTTGTTAGTGATGTAGAGGTAGTTTCGTTTTTATCTGGAGGTATTGATAGTTCGTTGGTAAGTAGTATTGCAAATAAGTTATTAGATAAGAGAATAAAAACGTTTTCTATAGGTTATGATAGTTATCAAAGATATGATGAAAGAGAGTATGCAAAAAAGGTTGCAGAATATATAGATTCAGAGCATTATGAGATAGTTGCCACAAAAAGGGATTTTATTAATGTATTGGATGATATTATTTATTATTTAGACGAGCCTGTTTCTGATCCTGCTGTAATTCCTACCTTTTTAATATCTAAATTAGTTAATGAAAATAATTTTAAGGTTGTTTTAAGCGGTGAGGGTAGTGATGAGCTTTTTTTAGGATATGATATGTATTTTGATGTATTAAAAATAGATAAAATAACATCTTTTGGTTTTGAAGATTTTTTAAAGGATTATTTTATAAAAAACTTCAATAACTCTAAGGCTTGGAATTATTATTATAGAAAAATTGAGAAAAATTTTCCTGTATATCGTTCTATGGCAGAAGTTTTTACAGAAAAAAATATAAAAAGTTTATTAAACAATAGTGTTTTAGAATCTATAAGAGATTATAATAAAACTGAAGAAAGGGTTATAGAATACTATAAAAATTTCTTACAAAAGGAGGAAATAACAAAATTTTATACATATATAGACTTAAAAATATGGATTAGTGAAGTTTTAATGACAAAAATAGATAGAATGACAATGTCTTATTCCTTGGAGGCTAGAAGCCCATTTTTAGACAAAGAACTTACAGAGTTTATATTTTCTATAGATGAAAATGTAAGAGTTGGAAATACAAATAAATATCTACTCAAAAAAATTGCTTTAAAATACCTTCCTGAAGATATAGTCTATAGAAGGAAAAAGGGATTTTCTTCTCCATTTTTAGAATGGTTTTTAGAGGAGAATCTTTTTGAAGAGATAATAGAGTTTAATAAAAAGGAAAAATTTTTCCAGAATGATTTTATTAGATATTTAATAAAAGAGGCAAAACAGAAGGGCTATTTTAAGATACATCTTTGGGCACTTTATTTGTTTATAAAATGGTATAAAAGGTTTTTTTAGTGTATGGTTGAAAAAGATGTTTTAGAAAAAAATGGTGCTTTTGTAGTTTTTAATGATGGGAAAAGTTTAAAAATAAAACTCTTATCCCAACTTATTAAATTTTTTAAAGACATAATAGGCTTGTTTATCATTGGTTTTTTATTTTTATATACCTTATTTTCTCAAAAATTATTCTTTCAAAAGAATAATAGAAAAAAGGTTTTAATTCATAACTATGTATTTCTGCCATTTTTTTATAATATTTATCATATGTTAAAGCAAAAAGGATATGAAATTGATTTTTTGGCCGATATTATTGATGTTCCTTTTTTTGAAGAATATCCAGAAAGTAGGGTAATAACTCATAAAGAAATAATTAAAAACAGGATTCTATATTAT
>JAMORN010000110.1 GCA_027063545.1 bacterium
TGCTTCCTGCTCATGGTTATCCAGGATTAAAAAAATATAAACATTTAATAGGGAATTTAGGAAAATCATGGCATGATCAACGATACTTATTTGCAAGGTGTAATGCAGCAATACTTGGAACTACAAACTGTGTTCTTCAACCAACTCCAGAGTATAGAAATAGAATGTTTACAACAGGAATAGCACATCTAGAAGGAGTAAAACATATAGATGGATATGATTTTTCAGAATTAATAGAGCTTGCTTTAAAACAACCTGATATGGAAGAAAGAGAACCAGAATATACCATAACTACAGGATTTCATTCTTCTCATATTTTAGCTTTAAAAGATAAAATTAAGGAGCTAGTAGAAGCAGGTAAAATAAGACACTTTTTCTTAGTTGGTGGATGTGATACACCAAACGTAAAGATGCACTATTATACAGAGTTTGTTAAGAATTTGCCAAAGGATACAATTGTATTAACACTTGGTTGTTTAAAGTTTAGATTTAATGATTTAGATTTAGGAGATATTGAAGGCGTACCAAGATTAATAGATTTAGGTCAATGTAATGATTCTATTGTTGCAATTGAAATAGCAGCAGCATTAGCAGAACTTTTTAATGTAGGAATTAATGATTTACCATTAACATTAGTTTTAGGTTGGATGGAACAAAAAGCTGTAGCAATATTCTGGACACTTCTTGCTTTAGATATTAAGGGAATAAATATAGGGCCAATTGTTCCACCTTGGGCTAATGATGATATACTAAATATATTAGTTAATGAATATAAAGTTAATTTAATCTCTGATCCTAAAGAAGATATAAAAAAGTTTTTAGGAAAATAACTCCCTAGATTTCATTAATTTTCTAGCCCTCTCTTTCAGGGAGGGCTTTTTTTATTTAGAAAAAATATCTATTTTAGTTTATATGAGATTATATTTAACAAAAATTTTTTTTTTATCATTTTTGTTTTTGTGTTTTTCTATTAACTTATTTTCTCAGGTTGATACAATATTAGTATATAGAAGTGAGTATGAAAAAGTAGGAGATGTTATCTATAAGTTTTTTAATTTATCCTTATCATATTCTATTTCACAAGGTAATGAGTCAGATTTTTATTCTATAAATGATAATATGTTAATAATTTCCAAAGAAATTCCAGATACATTTAATATTTTACATATAGATATATTATCAATTGATACTAATGGAGTTTTATATAAGATTTTAAAAATAGTAGATGCCTATGATTATTTTATGGCTAATATTGATACAACCCAATATATTATTTTAAATAAACATTTAGAAACTTATGTGGATAAAACTTCTCAATGGACAGCATTTAATAATCTTTGGGGTAAAGGCGATGCTCAAGAAGGGGTTGATTTTAGAATAGCAACAATAATTCCTAAAGATAATATAGATACATCTATTTTTATTTGGGATGTACCTTCCAAAGCCAGTGAGTTTAATGGAGCCTCTGTATGGTGTTATGTTAATGTCTTTTGGGGGAATAGAATGAATATTAGA
>JAMORN010000111.1 GCA_027063545.1 bacterium
TTGATCTCCATTCAGTTTCACCTTCATATTTTACTTTAGGAACCAATAAGTTTCCATCTTGATCGTATGATATTTTAAATTCTCTATAAGTATTATCATGTAACATTTCTTTAAATATAATATATTGTAGATAATATGCTGTATATTTAATTGTAAAAGTTTGAGTTAACCAGCTACTTTCTAAGGTATTACAATTATAACTTGCTCCTATACAAACAAATACTTCGGAAGAATCTTGATAAATTTCTGTTGTATCTAGTACTGAGCTATCTTTTTTGGATGTTGCAGAAATTTCAAATATTTTTAAAAGATTTCTACCAATATCATTTAAAATATCATCATCTATTAATTCATACTCTTCGTCTGATTTTTCTGATATATTAATAGAAGCATTTATTTTTTGATATGTTAAAATAGCATTTATAGTTATAGTCATTGTAAGAGAATCATCAAACATATTCTTTTCAAATATTCCTGTTATACCAATTTCCATATTTGAAGAATCTATATTTACAACCTTTATAGATAAGTTTTCTTCATTTTCAAAAGATGAAAGTAAATTAATTCCATTTTCTGTAATTTTTAAAGAGTCTTCTTCTACAATTAAGAGAGTATTATCATCAAATAAGATTATCTTATAATAAAAAGATGAATCTATATTAATATATCCTTCAGTTTGATTTAATATAGGTAAAAGTTCTTTTGCGGATGAATCGTCTAAATAAAATGAGGTATCAATATTTAAATTAGATATATTGGCATGTATAAATACTTCAGAAGAGGTTTCTATAAGCTGCCAGTTACCTATAAAATATGAGGTATCTTTAATTTTAGTTTGGGCTAAAGTATCAGTTGTTGAGTCTAATGAGGTTTGAGTTGAGGTTGGATTTGGTTGTTCCTCATCATTAGAGCAAGCCATCATTGATAACATTGTAATCATTATTAGAATGATAAAAAAAATATTTTTATTTTTAGATAACAATACCTCCTTTTTTATATAGTTTATTAATAAAATATTAAAAAAAAGGCTATTTTTCAATGAATAAAATTTTTTCAATTCTTTTATCTCTGTTTATAAATATATGGCTATTTTTAATTATATTCTTTCCTTTATATAAGAAGTTTGCTTTTGTAGATAAAGGTGAAGTTAAAAAACTATATTTTCATGTTGTAAAATTAAATAATAAGTCTAAAAAAAAGATTTTACCTAAAAAGTTAAAGATTAAAAGAAAAAATTATAAAATAATAAAAACAAAAAAAGATAAAGAAAAAAGTAATATTAAAGATAACTTTGTAAAGAATAGCAATAGAAAGTTAACATTAAATAAAAACTTAAAAATCAACAAAAGCTTTTCTTATAAATCTTCAGAAATAGATACAATAGAAGTTAGTTATAATAATCTAAAAAGTATGATCATAAAAAAAGTAAATCCTAGTTACCCTCCCAAAGCAAGGCTATTAGAAATAGAAAAGGATATTAATGTGAAGGTTGTTATAGATACCAATGGATA
>JAMORN010000112.1 GCA_027063545.1 bacterium
ATATAAAGTAAATCCTGATAGTATAGAATCTTTTTATTTAGAGAATAGAGAAAAGAATAAAAAAATTGATATAGAGGTAAAAAGAGTTGGACAAGATAGTGTTATATATAAGGTAACTTATAATGACACATTAATAAAAAATATTAAAGAGGTTAATGTAAAAGCATATCTTACAACAATGTCAAGAATTTTAATGTTTGATGTATTAAAAGACCCTCAAGATCCAAAAGAATATGAAGATTATAAGATTTCTTTAATTATAAGAACACCAAATAGGGTACTAGAATATAGAATGAAAGAGTCTAAAGATAAAAATGATAATATTTATTATTTAGCAATGGATATGAAAACACACAGAGTTTTTAAGATGTCAAAATGGGTTGTAAATGGGTGGTTTAAAAAGAGGGATTATTTTGAAGAAGAGAAGAATACCTCCTCTAAAAAATAATCAAGTTCAGAGGGGTTAGAAATAAGGATGTAGAGATTATTTAAAGAATAATAAGCGAATTTTTCTTTTATCATTTTGTTAAACATTTCTATAATAGGAGAAAAATAGTTTTTGTAATTGTATATAATAATAGGTTTATTTATATAATTTAATTGTTTTTGGGCTAAAGCTTCAAATAGTTCATCTATTGTTCCAATACCGCCAGGCATTACAAGAATTATATCACTTTTTTCTATTATTACTTTTTTTCTTTGGTAAAGGTCTTTTGTTATGATGTATTCAGATGAAGCTTCTTTATATCCTACTCCAAATTTATCAAGTTTTTCAGTAATAACACTAATAATATCCCTTCTATATAAATGAAAAATATCAGCAAAAGCCTTCATAATCCCAATATTTCCACCCCCATATATAAGACTAAAACCTTTTTTAGCAAATATTTCAGCAACTTTTTGACTTTCAATAAAATAATCTTTTTCAATTTTATTTGAAGATGAGGCAAAAAGGCCTAAAAGTAGTTTTTTGTTTTCTTTCATAATTCTAACCTCAAATTTACCTTTAACTATTTTGCATAAGATTAGTTATATGTTTTTTAAAAACTTCAATAGATTTTTTATTATATATTAATTTATTTTCTAAAGGTGTATTTAAAATCTTTTTAGATAATTCTTTGATTTTTTCTTTGTTTTTTAGAAGTTCTATAGTTTTTTCAATATATTCATCTACAGAGTAAACAACAAGTTCATTAAGCCCTATTTCCATAAGCGCTGCGCTTCCAGTATTTTGAAAACCACATTTCCCTCTTAAAGATATAAAAGGTGTTCCAACCCATAAACTATCAACAACAACATTATATTCACCATAAGGAAATGATCCTAAAGCAATATCACATTGTTTTATAATGTTAAGATATTCTTCATAAGGTTTATATACGTATTGAATCATGGATTCGCCGAAAATATTATATAATTCATCTTTGAGGATAGGGAGTTCTTGGGCAACTACACCGCCATATAAAATATGGAATCTAGTATAATATGGTAATTTATCTTTAATTTTTTT
>JAMORN010000113.1 GCA_027063545.1 bacterium
TCTATTAGGCTTCTTGTCGGCATATAACAGGGAACTATCCCCTCCTTCTCATAGTAAGGCGGAATTGTTCTATATAACGCTACTTTTTTTGTGTTTACATCAAATCTATCACACGGAAGCGGTTTTGAAGGAGTGGTTTCATCTATCATAAAACTCTTGTCTTTTCCAATTTCTTCAATAATGAAATTTTTAATTTTTCCAAATCCCATATTGCCTTTTTTTCCTATAAATCTTACATTTTCTAAAAGATTGTTGATAATATCTTTGTTACCTTTTACATAAAAATAAATATTATCAATAATTAATGCTTCCATTCCAAATTTAAAAGCTTTAAATTCCCCTCTTCCTGTATCTATTTTTTTACCTGTAAGCTCATATATTCTTTTTTCTTCGGGTTTTTTAGTAATTATCACATTATATGGTAGAACTAAATTATCATCATTTTCTATATACCAAATACTACCACTTAATATTCCTTTTTGTTTATCAAGCCAATCAATTTTATCAATATAATCTTCCGTTTTTATAAAACCATCTATTTTCTTTTCCTTTCTTAAAAGATTGAAAAAAGAATTTAACAGGATATTATCTATTGTTAAATATCTGTTTAGAATAACGGGTGTGGATAAATTAAACGTTATTTTTAAGTTTTCCATAAATTCTCCTTAAATATTTTTTTCTTTAAGTTCGCCCCAACCTAATCCTATTTTATAACCTACAAATCTTGGAAGAGAATAATTTGAAGCCAATTTTAGATATACTGCTTGATATTTTTTTAAACCTTCCTTATAATCTACTAACCTAATATCGTTTTCTTGAATAATTAAATTCAAATCATCTAAATAATCCAAGTCTATATTAAAATACTCTTTAGCAAATAACTTGGTAGAATGAATTATTCTGTGTTGAATATATTTTATTAAGTCTTTTTTGTTTTGAGTATTTGTGGCATATACAATTTTATATTCTACGGGATTTGTTGATAATATGATAGGTGTTCGTGTTTGATAAAAATATAAACCCGGCTGTGGTATTGTAAAATCTTCGCTTTTTAATTCTATATCTTCTATCTTTATTTTTTTACCCCCTAAGAATATATTATTTTTTATACTCTCAAGCTTCTTTAATATATGATGCATTAATCTATAATCATTTATATAATTTATTATTTCAAATCCTTTTTTATAAGGCTTTGCGTAGATAATTTTTGGAGGTTTTCGTTTGTGCCACATTACCTCATCTTTAAATTCATTATCAACGATAGAGCCTAATAAATTTCTTATATCTCTTGGTTTTACGTTTTTAAGTTCTTTGGTTTTTACAAAAATTTTCATATCAAATCCTTTCATATTTATAAAATCTGTCATATTTTTTTATCCCATCATATATTTTTTATAAACAGAGAAATGGGTAATCTAGATTGGAGTTTTGAATACAACTTTAAACCAACCATATGTTCTTTATAAACAACTAACAAGCCTCTTTTTCAGGTCTGTTTTCT
>JAMORN010000114.1 GCA_027063545.1 bacterium
AAGCAGGCCCTCCATAGTTTATAATAAAATCATTAGCCTTTTTTTTAGAGTTTTGTTCTGGAAAACTATCTATATAATAAATCCAGTCAATAAAAACACCACCAAAATTTATAATCTTAAAATCACTTTTTTCTTTCATATATTCCTTTTTCTGTTATTAAAATATCAAGTTGAAGGTCAAACTCATCTTCTTTAAAATCTAAATTTATAAAATTCTCCATAATAGGAGAAATTTTTATTGTATTATATTTTTTTATCTTAGAATAAAACCTATCATAATAACCACCACCCATTCCAAGCCTAAAAAAATCTTTATTTATCCCAACAGAAGGGACCACCAAAACCTCAGGAATAGTTAAAGGAATGTTAGCCTTTTTTAAATTTTTTGATATATCAGGCTCTAAAATATTAAATTTTCCTACTTTTAAATTATCAAAGCTAAAAATTCTATAAAAATCCATATTTTTTTTATCAATAACCTTTGGTAGATAAACTTCTTTGTCTTCTTTTAAAAGAAATAAAATAAAATCTCTAATATCAACCTCACTACCTACAGGATAATATAAAAAGAATATGGAAAAATCTTTTAATTTTTGATTGTAAAGATTAACTAGATTTCTATTTATAATAGATGAAATTTCTTTTAATTTTTCTTTTGGAATATCTTTTCTTAACCTTAAAATCTCTTTTCTTAAATATTTCTTTGTCATATTTAGAATATAATTAATTATATTTGATTTTATGAAACAAAAAAGGATTTTATATTTTGGAATTTATCAAAAAGATTACCCAAGAAATTATTTAATAATAGATGCACTAAGAGAAAATTTTTTTGTTGATGAATTAAACTATGATTTTTTTAAACAAACAAAAAATATAGTAGGAGCATCAAAAAAAGAGAAAATAAAATTTCTATTTAAAGGCTTCTTTTTACTCTTTTTATATATTCTTTTAACTTTAAAGTTAATTCTTGTCCAAAGGCGTTACGATATAATATTTACAGGCTATATTGGGAGTTTAGATAATTTTGTTTTATCCCTTTTAAAAAGACTTAAAATAATAAGAAAAAAGGTTGTTGCAAATCCTTTGGTTTCTTTGTATGATACAATTGTTGAGGATAGAGGAATTATTAAATGTAGGTTTTTTTCTAATTTAATAATATTTTTTGAAGAGTTTAGTTTTAAGGGGGTAGATTTAATTATAATAGATACTTATGAGAATAAAAGATACTTTATAGAGAAATTTAATTTAGATGAAAATAAGGTTAAAGTAGTATGGGTTGGTGCTGATGAAAGATTTTTTTATAAAAAAGAGAGAGAAGATGAAAATAAAAATAAAGATAAAGTAAAAGTTTTATTCTTTGGAAAATATATTCCCCTTCATGGAATAGAGAATATAATAAAGACAATAGAACTTTTAGAGGAAAAAAAAGAGAGTTTTAAGTTTATTTTTATAGGTAGGGGACAATTATTTGAGTATTTTCAAAAGGAATTTAAAAAATTAAAAGAAAAAGATTTTGATTTAGAAATAATAGAGTGGGTTGATTATGAAAAACTTAACAATTATATAAACAGTAGTGATATAGTTTTGGGTATTTTTGGGGTAACTCCCAAAGCAAAAAGGGTTATACCTAATAAAGTTTTTCAAGCAGTAGCAGTAGGTAAGGTTGTATTTACAGCAAAAACAAAAGCAATTTTAGAGTTTTTTAAAGAAGATGAGATTGTTTTGATAGATGAACCTTTCCCTGAGAATCTAAAAAAGCATTTTTTAGGCTATTTAGAAAATAAGGATTTTTATAAAAAGATAGGTGAGAAGGGATATTTAAAATTTAAAAAACTTGCTTCAAAAGAAGCGCTTTCTCAAATGTTAAAACAAATTTTATTGGAGTTGTAAAAGTTATTATTTAATGATTATTTTTATTATAAATTAAGAATATAAATACAACTAAACTTAAACTATAAAATAAAATTTATGGAAAACAAAAAGATTGAAAGCCCAAAGGATATAAAAAATTTTGAAGATTATAAACATTTAGTTGATCTTCTTAATTTTTACTCCTATAAATACTATGTTGAATCAGCTCCTGTTGTTTCTGATAGAGAATATGATAGGCTATTTGAAATTTTAAAAAAGGTAGAAGAGGAGCATCCTGATTGGATTTTAAAATATAGTCCAACACAAAAGGTTGGAAGTGATTTAATTGATGAATTTAGAAAGGTTTCTCATAGTGTTCCAATGCTTAGTATGGATAATACCTATAATTTTAATGAGGTAATAGAGTTTGATAGAAGGATAAAAAGGCTTCTTTCAATAGAGGAAGATTTAGAATATACAGTAGAACCAAAGATTGATGGTGTTGCAATTAGTTTGATATATGAAGATTCTGTTTTTAAGAGAGCAATAACAAGGGGAGATGGATTTGTAGGTGATGATGTTTCTGAGAATGTAAAAACAATAAAATCACTTCCTTTAAAACTTTTAAAGGAACTAAAGGGCAGGCTTGAGGTAAGAGGGGAGATTTTTTTTAAATATGATGATTTCTATAGATTAAATAAAGAGAGAGAAAAAAAAGGAGAAACTCTATTTGCTAATCCAAGAAATGCTGCAAGTGGCACCTTAAAACTTTTAGATCCTAAAGAAGTTGCCAAAAGAAACCTTTCTCTTTTTGTTTATTATTTAATATCTGAAGAGGTTAATATTAATTCTCATTATGAGAGGCTTCAATTTTTAAAATCATTAGGTTTACCTGTTATAGAAGAAGTGAAAAAATTAAATAATATTAAGGAAGTTATTGAGTACTGTAAAATTTTAGAGCAAAAAAGAGAGAATCTATCTTATCCAATTGATGGAGCAGTTATAAAGGTTGATAGAGTTGATTATCAGGAAAAACTTGGATCAACAGCCAAAGACTATAGATGGGTTGTTGCCTATAAATTTGAGGCTGAAAAAAAGCAAACAAAACTTATTGATGTAGAGTTTAGTTTAGGAAGATTAGGAACAATTACTCCAATTGCTATTTTAGAACCTGTTCATTTAGCTGGCACAACTGTAACTAGGGCATCACTTCACAATTTTGACGAAATAGAAAGACTTGATGTTGCAATTGGTGATATTGTTTTGGTTCAAAAAAGTGGAGAGATAATACCTCAAATAGTTGGAGTTGTAGAAAGGCCTAAAGATAGAAAAAAAATTATTCCACCAGAGAAATGTCCTGTTTGTGGAGCAAAACTTGAAAAAGATGGGGATGTATATTTAAGGTGTCCTAATCCTAAATGTCCAGATAAGATTTATAAAGCAATTGTTCATTTTATATCCAAAGATGCAGTAAATATTGAATTTTTAGGCCCTCAGATAGTAAAAATGTTGATAGATTATGGAAAGATTTCTGATATTGTTGATCTTTATAAGTTAAAATTTGAAGATCTACTTTTTTTAGAGGGAATTAAAGAGAAAAGTATAAAGAATATTTTAAATTCTATAGAAAAATCAAAAAAAGTACCTGCTTATAAGATACTTTTTGGCCTAGGGATAAAAAATATTGGAGAAAAACTTTCAAAACAGATTTGTGGAGAGATTTCTTCGTTAAAAGAATTAGTTAATATAGATAAGGATCCGTTGCTTCAGGCAAAAATTTTAAATTTACCAGATGTGGGGGAAATAGTTCTTAATAGTTTAATAGAATACTTTAGAGATGAGGATAATAAAAAGAGGATTTTAGAACTGGAAAAGTTAGGGGTTAATATAAGTTGTAAAGAACATGATAAAAAGGATATCTTTAAAGGTAAGAGATTTGTTTTTACAGGAGAATTATCTTTTATTACAAGGGATAAAGCCAAAGAAATTGTTGAAGAGTTGGGAGGTGAGTTTTCAGAGAGCGTATCTTCAAAAACTACTTATTTAGTTGTTGGTTTATCTCCTGGGAAAACGAAACTTCAAGCAGCGGATAAGTATAAGGTTAAAAAAATAGATGAGAATGAGTTTTTAGATATGATAAAGGATTATATTGATTTAGAGGCATTAAAAAAGGAGTATAACTCAAGGAAGATAACATCAAAAGTAAATAAGAAAAAACAGGAAACAAAAAACAATCAAAAAGGAGAACAACTATCACTATTTTAAAAAATTTTTATTTAATATTTATTTTTTTATCTTTTTTATCTTTAAATCTATTTTCATATGAGTTCCCTATAAAATGGCGAAATTATGGAAGACTAGATTATTTTATTCCTTCAGATGAGATTGCTTTAGTTGAAGGGGAGATGTATTTTGATTTTATTTTATTTAAGAGTAAAATAAAAGAAGGAAATTTTTTAATTTCTCCTTTTTCTCATATAATAACAACAATGGGAGAGCAATATGAGGGTGTAATTTTTGATCCTAGAGATATAAATTTTAATATAGGTAGTGTTTTGGAGTATAAACATAGAGGTTTTATTTATAAATTAAAATACAATCATAGATGTTTCCATGATATAGACAGAAAAGAGGTTCCAACAGTAATTTTAAATTCTTTAGAGTTTATTATAAACATAGATGAGATTGAAAATTTTTATTATAGCAGATTTTTTGATGTCTCGTTAGAATTAACTTATTATCCATATTGGAGGGATATATATTATTATATTCAATACAATCATGATATAAAATTTGATATGGGTATAAAGTTTGATTTGATTTTATATAAAAAGAGGTTTTTTTCTTTTAATTTAATAGGTGATTATTACAAGTATTTTCCTTCAGAATTAGATTCTAATAACTATTATAAAAAACAAATAAAACTTGAGGTTAAATATAGAAAAGAGGGTTTTATAGGGGTTTATTTTGGATATTTAGATGATAGATATTTTGTTAAGCCTAAAGGGGAGAGGTTTGTTCTGGGAATAGATGGAGGTTTTTAGTTATGGTATTTGAAGAGAACTTAATTCAAAACATCAATGTAGAGGTGCCTATAAACAGAATTTTTGCAAGGATGGGATATAATAGAAAACTAACCACACTACCAAAAGAAAAAGAGGGGGAGATTTTAAGAGTAATAGATGAGGCTGTTTTATATTGCGATAATAAGGGACTTTATAAAATATTTGATTTTGAGTTTTGGGATAAAGGGATAGTTGTAGAGGGAGAGAAGATTGAGAGTTTAAATATTAAAAAACTTTTAGAAAATTCCCATAAGGTTGTTTTTATGGCTACCACAATAGGGAAGGATTTGGTTGCAGAAAGGGATAGGTTATTTAAGGAAGGTGATTCTTTTAGA
>JAMORN010000115.1 GCA_027063545.1 bacterium
CTTATAAGCCATTATTAAAGCAGCAGCTATATCAATCTCAGCATCAGAAGCCGGAACACCCGGCTGTTTTACTACTACTTGCTCATAATCTCTATCATAGTAAGCTATCCAACTATAGAAAAAATAATTACTCTGAGCCCATCCTAAATACTTCTCTGCATCTGTCCAAACACTATCAAATATAGGTTTATCACCCATAAGGACTGCTAGCATCATTCCATAAGCAACACCCTCAGATGTAAAAGCACCATTAGAATTAGCATAAGTATTATAATAATCAAAAACTAACCAGTTATCTCCTTTATAACGGCTAGAATTAGGTAAAATAAATGTTTTTCTAAAATGTCTCCATAAACTTTGAGCTATTTCCCACCATTGCTCAGAATTTGTTGATTTATAACTTGTTAAAGGTACATTATAATTATCTGGAGTATATATTGTTGGGTCAAACTCTGAAGTATTATGCGATGTATTGTCTGAGGTATCATCTTCTGTGGTTGTATTATCAGAAGAGTTATCTTCATTTGTAGAAGCATTATCTGTATTGTCTGTGTTATCTGTTGTATTATCATTATTTGTGGTTGTATTATCATCATTAGATGTAGAGTTACTATTATTAGTATTATCCTTCTCAGATGTATTATCTGCTGTATTATTATCCTGTTGGTTATCTTCTTCTGTGGTAGAAGTATTGTTATCTGTTGTATCATATTGATTTGATATATCAATTACTATAGGGTTATCTTCTGTTTGGGTTGTTGTTTTTTCTTCAGAATCAGAACAACTTAAAAGATAAAATGAAAGTATTATAAACATAATAAACACATATAAACTTTTCTTCATACACACCTCCTTTTTTTATATTTGCCTAATCTATTAGAAAAAAATAAATTATTGAAATGATTATAAAAAATTTTTCTATGATTTTTTATAGATTACGCAGAAACTCTCTGATTTTAAGGTAATATCCCTTATTTTTTATAATATGTTTTTTGGAAAACTTTTTATTATAAATTATGGATACTGGTTGGACTAAAATTAAACTATTTGTTAATATAACCTCATCTGCTTGCCTAAGAAATTTCAAAGGAAAACCCCGGCTTTTTTTTATAATTTTCTTAAAACCTAAATCTTGATAGTTTTCTATTATTATCTTTTGTATAATTCCTTCTAAATAAGGCTCAAATGGTTCTACATAATATAAATTCTTGTTATAAACTACCAATATATTTGTTATTGTTCCTTCTATAATTCTGCCTTTTTTATTGATAAAAAGCACTTCATCTATATTATAATTTTTTTTATATAAATCCCTTAAATAAACATTTTTCATATAGTTCATAGTCTTGTATTTTTTCAAAAAATCCTCTGTAATCTCTTTATGAATAAAACATTTGTAAAATTTATCTTCTCTAATATATGGATATATCTGAACTAAAAAATCAACTCTTTTTTTATTAAAAAAATCACCATATATTATTTTTATTTTATGTGAATCTTTCGGCGAATTAACCCTTCTTAAAATAAAATCTAAAACTTTATCTTCTGATATATAATCAAAATTATATAAATAATCTGGGTAGAAAGTAGCTATAGTATTTTTCATTCGCTCTAAATGCAAAGCATAAAAGTATAACTTACTATTTTCAAATAAAATTGTCTCAAAAAAGCCATATCCATAATTAAACATATATGAATTTAAAAAAGAAGATGTTAAAAATGATAAATCTTTATAAATCTTGCCATTAAATAAAAACATTGTTCAACACCTTTTCTATATTTTGTGCTTTATATAAAATCTCTTTATATTCTTCAACGGGATCTGATAATAAAGTAATACCTCCACCCACTCCATATCTTAAAAATCCTTTGTAAAACTCTATTGTTCTTATTAAAATATTAAAATTTAATTCATTATTAAAAAAAATATATCCAAAACTTCCTGTATATATACCTCTTGGATATTTTTCTAATTCTTCAATAATTTGCATACTTCGTATTTTAGGGCATCCTGTTATACTTCCCCCTGGAAATAAAGCTCTAAAAATCTTTTCTATATTAAAATCTTCTATTTCTCCTTCTATATCTGAATATAGATGAATAACATTATTTAGTGTTTTTATTATTGGGAAATTTTTTACTACAACCGAGCCAACTATACAAAATCTAGAAATATCGTTTCTTATTAAATCAACAATCATAGCAAGCTCACTTAAATTTTTTTTTGTCAAAAGATACTTTTTTATGTCTTCCATATTATTTTTGTTCTTTATAGTTCCTTTTATTGGAGAAGAAACTATTTTGTTACTTTTAACATAAAAAAATCTCTCTGGAGAAGTAGAAATAATATACTTTTCATCACTAATTTTAGCAATCACACCAAAATCTATAAAATTAGAATTGTACAATTTATAGGAAAGAGTAAAAAAATCTATATTTGTTTTGTAAATAACCTTTCTTGTTAAGTTAACCTGATAAACATCTCCAGCTCTTATATAATCCTTTATTTTTTTTACATTTTTTATAAACTCTTCTTCTGTTTGAGTATGATAAACTAATTCTATCTTATACTTAGATAAATTTATCTTTTTATTATTTGAATTTAAATCTCTTTCAGTGTTAACTTTAATTAAAATAGCTGTTTCATCTTCATTTTTGTAAATTATATAATAATTAAATAAAGCAAAATAAAACAACGGAAAAACGTCATCTTCTATCCCATTAAAAAAATTTTTTCGTTCAATATAATGTTTATAATCATAAGATATATATCCTAATAATCCCCAATAATTATATTTATTTACTTTATGTCTATACTCTAAAAATAGATTAAATAGATTATTTAAAAAATCTTTTCTTGTTTGTTCTAAACCATCATCTATAATTTCTAAAAAAGGGGAAATCCCTATAATATTTAAGGAATTATACTCGGTATTTGAAAATAAATATATCCCTTTATATTCATTTATCCAAAAAAGTATATCCTCAAAATTAGGCTTTGAAATTTTACGGACTTCTATAAACATAATCTTTAAAAAAATTTTTTATTATCTTATCTCCATTTTCTGTTAAAAAACTCTCAGGATGAAATTGTACTCCAAAAAAAGGTTTATTTTTCACCTTTAATGCCATAGGTATTTTCTCTTCTTTTGAAATAATCTCATAGGCTAAATAGTTTATATAGTTATTTGTTTTAAAAGAAACCTGTAAGGAATTATATCTTGCTGCTTTAAAAGGTGATGGAAGATTTGAAAATATATATTCACTATTGTGATATATATCTACTTGCTGACCATGTTTAGGATATTTTGACGGATAAATATCTATTCCAAAAAAATAGGATAAAAATTGGAATCCTAAACATACCCCAAAGGTTGGGATATCTTCTTTTATAACAATTTTTTTAAAAATTTCATTTAAATATCCTGTTTCTTTAGGTGTCATAGGGCCTGGAGAGATAAAAAAAGCTGATATTTTTTCTTTTAATATTGTTAGTAAATTAGGATCATCATTTCTTAGTACAAATATATTATAGTTTTTTCTATCTTTTTGGAGAATACTTTCTACTTGATGTTTTAAATTAAATGTAAAAGAATCATAATTATCTATTATTAATACCTTTATCATAATTTTAAGTTTTAATTTATACTTAGATTTTTTATTTTTATTCTAAGACTTTATTATTTTATTTTAAATTTAAAAATAATTTTTTAAAAAATAAAAATGGTAAAAGAACACACATCTCTAATTAGGAAATTATATATTTTTCTTGATGTAATTATTGTATTTTTAACAGGTTTTTTACTTAATTATATTTTTAGTATCTATCACGAAGAAATTATAATAATTCCTAATATAAGGGCTGAATCTTTTTATTATCTTATTTTATTCTTTAATGCTTTTTCTCTTATTTATTTTATGTATGATGAAGGTATTTATCATTCAATTAGATACATATCCTACTGGGATATTATAAAAAAAATTGTGTTTACCTTTCTAAAAACTTTCCTTATTATATCTATTTTTTTAATACTTACAAAGCCTATAGAGTTCCCTCTATCTTATTATATAAAGTATATATTACTTCTTTTTTTTATTATAAACTTAGAAAAAATAGGAATAAAATTCTTCCTTTCAAAAATAAGAGAAAAAGGATTTAATTATAAAAGTATTTTACTTTTAGGTAACAAGGAAGGTATAAAAGAAATAGAAGAAGATTTAATAGCTAAACATAAAGATTGGGGACTAAAAATAATAGATACTGTTTATATAGAAGATGAAAATTCTTTAGATAAACTTGAAAATGTATTAAAAAGCAGAGTCATTGATGAGGTTTTTGTAGTTGGTAAAACTGGAGTGCCTCTTTTACAAGATGATTTAAAAAAACATGTATTTCTCATAGAGGAGTTTTGGAAACCTATAAGATTTATTTTTACTCCTCATAGCTACATGTCTCTTGCTAAAGCTTCTATTGCTTTTTTAGATGATATTCCAACATTGTATATAAACTTTACTAATATTTCAGAAGATATGTTAATTATAAAACGAATTATGGATATCATAGGTGGTTTAATTGGTTCAATTATTACTATCTTAATATTCCCAATAGTTGGCATTATGATAAAATTAGACTCTCCTGGCCCTATTCTTTTTAAACAGAGAAGAATTGGAGAGAATGGAAGAATATTTTATATATATAAATTTAGAACTATGTACGTAGATGCTGAAGAAAGAAAAAAAGAACTTCTAAAAAATAATGAAATGAAAGGCGCAATATTTAAAATGAAAAATGATCCTAGGGTAACTAAAGTTGGAAGATTTTTAAGAAAATTTTCTATTGATGAATTTCCTCAATTTTTTAATGTTTTAAAAGGTGATATGAGTTTAGTAGGGACAAGACCTCCAACAGAAGATGAGGTTAGAAACTATGAAAACTGGCATCACAGAAGGATTATAATAAAACCAGG
>JAMORN010000116.1 GCA_027063545.1 bacterium
CTTTGGCAAGTTTCGGGTAGAAATAAAATAACTGACTTTGATAAAATCGTAGAACTTGATATGGAGTATATAAAAAATTGGTCAATTTGGCTTGATATAAAAATAATATTTAAAACTATCTTTGCTCTTTTTGAAGGACAATAAAATATGGGAAAAATTTATTATATTTTTTCATATATTATATTAATATCTCTTTTATTTTTAGGTTGTAAAGATAAAAACTCTAAAATAGAAATAACCCATCAAATATCTAAAGATACTTTGATCCCCAAAAAAGAGCCAGATACTATTAAAATAATAGGTCAAATAATTCCCAATAAAGGTCTTTGGGATGCTTTACTTGCTATGAGAGTATCTCGAGAAGATGTTTTAAAAATAATAAACGTATTAAGATTTAATGTTGATTTTTATAAAAATCCTGTAAGAATTACTGATTCTCTATATGGCTTTTTTTCTCGTGATACAACAAAACTTTATAAAATTGTATATAAACCCAATTTAATAACATATCATATTGTTGAACGAATTACTCTTCCTTCTGGAAAGGATAGTTTTGTATATAAAGGCTATACCTTACCATTTAAAAAAAGATTTAAAATCTTAACTGGAGGGTTAACTGATTCTATTAGAACCTTAGATGAAGCTTTAAGAAGAACAGGATTAAAAAATTCTTTAGTACAAGAAATAAATGATGCTCTCTCTGCTATGATAAGTTTTAGATTCGATGCTAGAGTTGGTGATAGTTTTAAGGTTTTGGTTGAAGACTATATTTATAAAGATACTATATTTGGTGGGAAGGTATATTATGCAATGTATAAAGGAAAAAGGGTTGGTAAAAAAGAGGCTTTTTGGTATGAAGACGGGCCTAATTCTTCTTATAACTCTTTTTATACAGAATCTGGGGTTGCTTTAATAAACTCTAAATTAAGATATCCTCTTGATCATATTTTTGTTGTTTCTAGATTTGGTTGGAGGATTCATCCAGTTTTAGGTATAAGAAAATTTCATAATGGGGTAGATTTTAGAGCAAGAGTAGGAACCCCTGTTTATGCAGCAGCAACAGGAATAGTAGAAAGAACAGGATATGATAGATATAGCGGTAAAAAGATTATAATCCGACATCCTGATGGGACAAGAACCTATTATCTTCATCTAAGTAGAATTTTAGTAAGAAAGGGTCAAAGGGTAAGATCAAGACAATTAATTGCATTATCTGGAGCAACTGGAAGGGTTACCGGACCTCATCTTCATTTTGGGATAAAAGAACCAAACGGGAGATGGGCTGATCCTTTAAAGAAAAGAATGATTGCTGTAACAAGACTAAAAGGAAAACGATTAAAGAAATTTAAACGTCAAGTGGAAGTTATAAAAAGCATTCTTGATTCATTAGAGAATAAAAATAATGACGGTGGTGATAACTTTAATAATACCACCGCCTTTATTAATTCTTAAATAAATTTTATTTCATTAACACAACTTTCTTAACTAAATTAAAATTATTACCTTCTAACTTTATAAAATAAACTCCACTTGATAATTTACTTCCATTTAACTTATACCTATAACTCCCTTCTTTCATCCCCTTATTTTCTATTAAACTCTTTACTAAATTCCCTCCTATATCATATACTTTTAAACTTACCTTTGTTGGTGATGGTAAATTAAATTCTATATTTACTACTGGATTGAATGGATTTGGATAGGTTTTAAGTGAAAAATCTTTTTCCACTTTAGAATCCTTTATACCTTCCTCTTCTCCAACAGTATGAACTAAAAACGCTAAAAGAGCTACAAGAGGAGCATTATAATCATCACCACTTTCTGTATATATGTATTGATTTACATCATTTACAAAATCATTGTAATCCTGAGGACCTCCGATTAAAGCTCCAGAATTTGGGAAAACATATTCATAACTATTTTTTAAATCATCTGGTGGATTATCATTTGTACCCATAGCGTTTCTATGATGTACTTTAAAATAAGAATCTCCTTTAAAACCATGTATAAATGTATGTCCAAACTCATTTACTCCCATAATATAATCGGCTATTCTTCTTGCATAAAATTTTGCCCCTTCCAATGGATAAGTTCCACTTGCTTGAGAATTCTCTAATGTTACCTTTGTTTGATCTTCAAAAATCACTCCTCTTTTCCATAGAGTATATAATAAGCCAGCAGCAAAAGCACTTCCTGCTGCTAGTTTATTTGTACCCCAACGAGAAGCAAAAAATGGAAATCCTTCAGGATGATCTTGTCCACTCTCCCAACCTAATAAAAATACATTCTTTGCTAAAAAATCTCTTATATAACCCCAATTCTCATTATTTGCATTTGGATCCTCTAAAATCATATAATAATATGTGGCATCTGCTACAGTATCCCAACAATAAGGATAATTAGATTCCCATTTATTTTGATAGTAAGAAAAAGCCTCGTCCTTATATGTAGCATCACCTGTTACATTATATAAAATCATAGCTGCAAGAGCAAGTTCATCCCACCAGTCTGTATTTGCAACAGGATAATAGGTTGGAATTGTAGCATTATCAGTATGATTTTTAGCATAATTATAGGCAAGTTTTGCATAAGTTAGACACTGTTGAGCATAATCAGGATCATATTTTTTATAATGCTTATACATCAAAGCCAATGCTGTAGCATAATCAGCTGCTTGAGGGCCTCCTTTTGTTCTTGTTGCATATACAGGCCTTGGATCCCCTCCGTCCTCAACTGGTAAAGTGGATTGATAGCTTGAAGTAACCCAATATTTATGATCATAATCACCATTTCCAACATAATAAACAAAAGTATTCTCATCAGGAAATGACTTCATAAAATAATCTGTAGCAACCTTAACCTCATTCAATACATCTGGAATACCATCTGGAGGTCCATATTCTTGAGAATAATTATCCTCAAAAGCATCAGGCCATATATCATAAGCAACTAAAAGTGTTAAAGCTGCCATTCCCATTGTTACAGCAACCTTAATATGATCCCCACAATCATGCCATCCACCTGTTAAATCATGACCTTGATAAGTGTTGTCTTGAACATCATCTATATACCATTGGCCTTGTCCATCTTGAGTATGACAATAAGGCCTATCTTGGGTTATTGGGTTTTCATGTAACATCCAATTATAAGTATCTCCACATCTTTGAGCACCAAAAAACTTTAAAGCCATTCTTAAAGCTTCTTTATAATCTTCATAGGTAAAATTAGATTTATAACTCATATAATCATATTCTGCTTTTAAATTATATACCTCTATAATTATGAATATAAATAGCCACAAGATAGATCTTATTGTCTTCTTTTTCATCCTATAAACACCTCTTTTTACTTCATTAATATAACCTTTTTACTATAAACAAACGAATTATTGCCTACAACTCTTACAAAATAGATACCACTTGAATATCTACTAGCATTCCATGTAAAACTGTAAGTTCCTACTTTTAAATCCTTTGCTATTGTTTCAACTAATTTTCCATTTATATCATAAATACTTATACTCTTTATTTTAACGTCTGAAGGTATTTGTATAGAAATATTTAATACTGGATTAAATGGATTTGGATATGCATTTAAGCTAAATGTTTTTGGTATTTCTATCTCTTTTACCCCATAAAATAAATCACTAGAAGTATCAATCGGAGCCTCTTTTGCACAAATATAAGCTAATGCCCCAACTAATCCAGCATTATAATCAATTCCTCCCTCTGAACCTGTATAAGTATCTACATTATCATTATAACTTGATGCATTTCTTGAACCACCAATCATAAGTCCAGCATACTTATTTCTATCAGGTATTCTCAATGCATTTTTGTCTGCCACATTATGATCATCTAAATATATATTTCTATGATGTGGATGTTGAACATAATTATCCCCAAAACCAACAACAAAAGAAAGATTTGCACTATTATCACCTAAAATATAATCCACTTGTCTATATATGAAATTTTCATATTTTGTTTTATCTAAACTCTCTCCTATAATATCTGCTAATTTTAAAAGTAAAGCCACACTAAAAGCAGCTCCTGCAT
>JAMORN010000117.1 GCA_027063545.1 bacterium
CTTCTACATCTCTAGGAGATGCTCCTGGATATACTACTTGTATAAAGGCCCAATGAAAATCTATAGGCGGAATATCTTCTTGTGGTAATGAGAGGACAGAAAAAATACCAGCTATAATTATAATTACCATTAATAAATTTACAAAAACTTTATTTTTTACAGAAAATTCTGCTATTGACATCAGTCTCTCCTTATATACTATTTATTACCTTAACTTTTACAGGAAGGTTATCTCTCAAATTTTCTATGTTACTAATAATAAGAGTATCTGTATTATTTAAATCGTTAGTTAAATAATACTCTCCAATCTTATCTATAATATTTATTTCTTTTTTTATACTCTTTCCATTCTCATATAAAAACACAAAAAACTTCCCATTTTCTTTTAATACATTATCCTCTTTAATTTTTGCTACATTTTTATAATTTTTTAATTGTATATAAAGAGTCCCACTTACTCCATCAAATAAATTATATTTTCTATTGTCAACCATAACCTCTACACTATAAGTTAATGTTTGAGGGTCTATTTCTCTTGAATATGAGAAAATCTTCCCTTTTATAGTATCACTATCCAATATAATGAATACTGAATTTATACTCTTTATATACTTTATAACGTCTTCAGAAACATAAACATTTGCTATTAATTTAGATAGATTTACAATTCTAAAAAGAGGCATTCCCATATTTACAAAATCACCTTCATTCACATATCTTTTAGTTAAATAACCACTATATAGTGGTTTTACATTGGTATAAGAAAGATTTTTTTCTAGATTTTTTATATTTAAAAGCGTTGTTTTGTAAAGATTTTTAACTTTTTTATATGTACTTAAACTATTTAAATATTGAAATTTTGAAATTTTTTTCTTTGAGTATAATATTGAGTCATTTTTATATTTAAGATAAGACATCTTTAAGTTAACCTCTAACTCCTCTATACTACTTTTAGCCTTTTCAAGATTTATTCTATAATTAAAATCATCTATTTTACATATAGTTTCATCTTTTCTCACATAACTACCCTCGTATTTATATATCTTCAAAACTTGACCAGAAACTTTTGCTTTTATATCATACTTTTTAAAGGCTTCTAGAATCACAGGATATTTATATTCTTTCACTACATTAGTCTTTTTTATAACATATCCTTCAAAAATTTTTTCTCTATTTTTCCCTTTAGAAGCAGGCTTTTTACAGCCGGAAAAAATTAAAACAATCATTAAAATAAAAAGAAAAATATTTAATCTTGATTTTATCATTTTATTTCTCCTTTCTATTTAATAAATAATTTTCAAATTCATTTATATCTAAATTATTGCTTATATATGTTAAAATTAAACTTACAAGAGTTTTTTCTATTTGTATTTTTCGCTTTTTTACTTCCAAAAATTTTAAATATGTATCTAAATAATCTTCATAAGAAATAATTGAATCTTGGTATTGACTTTTAGCTACCTCCAAAATATTATTATATTCTTTTTCCATATCCTCAATTTGCTTCCAAGATTTTTTCAATTCTTTTATATTTTTTTTCATAGATTCTTCAGTATTTTTTAATGTATTTATATTATAGAGCATGTTATAATAACTTGATTTTTTATCATAGTAAGATGAGGTTATGTTGTAATAATAAGAAGGATTAAATAAAGTCCATGTCAATGTAATTCGTAAACTCCATGTATTATAACCATCAAGCTCTATTGTATTGTTCTCCTGCCATCCATATAAATATGTTAAGTTAACTATAGGTACAAACTGATAATATGAGGCTCTATATGTAAGCTCTTTAATTTTATGAGAAGATTCCTGAATTTTAATTAAAGTTGACTTTTCTTTCCAATTTTCTTTATCAATATTATAGTTTATAATCCTTTTTATTGTTGAAGAAATATCACTATATAATATAGTATCCAACTTTATTTCTATAAATTTATTTTTTAATTGATTTTTTGTGTTCCTTAAATTTATAATAGAATTATTTAAATCTATTTTTGTTAGATTATAGTTTATTTTTGAAAGATTTAACCTATAATCTTCTATAAGTTGAGTTTCTTTTCCAACTTTTGTTTTTAGATAGCTTAATGAGTCTTTGATAAACTTATTATAATTATATTCTACATCCAACTCTTTTAGCAATAAGTCGTAAATATTACTTATAATATCATTATATTCTTTTAATTTATTATATTTGAAATTATAACTCTCTATATTCCTTAATATTCTATTTAATTTTATATTAGCATATAATGAAGCATTAAACAAGTTCCATGAAAGCACAAAAGAAGTTTTATAGGAGTTCTCATATATAGTAGGTTCTATATCTACCCCTGGAATAGGTATTTTATTTGATATATCCATCCTTTCAACAGTTTTTGGATCGTTTCTTGTATAGGTCTGTTGAAGTGATAAAGTAGGAAAAAGGCTTGATATAGATTTTTTGTATAAAGCGTCTTGTTTTTTATAGCTATAATAGTATTTTTTAACAATAATATTAGTTTCATCTAAACTTTTATATATATCTATTAAAAAATCATCAGCATAAGAACTATAGAAAAAAATACCAATATACAAAGATATTTTTAAGAAAAAAAGAACTTTTCTAATTTTCATTTTTTGTTCTCTCCATAATTTTGTTTTTTATAATTTTTAATAGTTTTTCTTTAAAATCTTTGAAATAAGAATTATCAATTTCTATCATATGAATTATCTCATCAACTCTTTGTTTCTCTATCTTTACCTGTTCATAGTTATATTTATAATTTAATTCTATATGCTTTAAACTTCTGAACGGATTATCTACTTCTTTTTCTTTTTCAATTTTTTGAATTATACTTTCTATTTTATTTCTCCTTTCTTTCAAAATAGTCAAACATTCATCATACTCAAACATAAAAAGATAATTTAAAGCCCATATAAATTCGAATTGACTATCCATTTTAAAATCAACAATTGCTCTTTTTACTAAATATTTTAGATATTCCTTTCCTTTATCTGTTATATAATATATAGTTCTATTTGGCTTTGAATATTCTACTATAAATTTAGATTTTACAAATTCCTTATTTGTCAGTCGTTTTAATGAATTGTAAATAGAAGCTTTAGAAATACTAATATATTTAAAAGGATAATAGTCTTTAAACATAATCTCTATTAAATAACCATGTAAAGGTAAAAAATTCACAATACCCAAAACTACTAAATCTGTCTTTTCTTTTGCTTCCATATTGTTATAATATAAATTATACTAGTTTAAGTTATATTAATATAAAATAAATTAAAAAAAATTTTTAATCAACTTTTTTGTTTATTTTTTTGAAATTAAATAATTTAAATATTATCTTTAATTAATTTAAAAAAAAATTGGGAGAGGGAGTAAAACGTATGGCTCTAGCATATTATTATATAAATGAATTTACAACCAAAGAAGAATTAAAATGGCAAATTGAAGAAATTAAAAATAATGGCTATGAAGGGCTTATCATATCAACTGCAAAAGGGTTAAATATTGGTTTTATATCCTGCGAATGGTTTAATATTACAAACTATATTCTCAAAGTAGCATCAAATTTAAAATTAGATGTATATATTTCAACAGAGGGTGCTTACCCTACTAATGTATTAACAGATAAATATCTTAATGATATTATAGATTATAAGATATTTTTATATAATATTGAAGATATAATTTTATTTTCAACTATTAAAGATCTATCTAAACTGATAAAAGAAAAAAAAGACTATCTAATATATGCTGAAACTGGTAATAATCAATATTTATATATAGATAAAAAAAATTCTAAAAATATAGATAAAGAAAAAATTAAAAAAATTTATTTAGTAAAAGAAAAAGCTATTGATTACACGCTATTTAGCTTATATCCTTTTAATTTATTTATCAAGAATACTGCTGAGGAATTCATAGAACATGTTTATAAAAGAAGTATAGAAGTATTTTCTAAATACAACTCTTTTAAAGGTTTCTTTGAACCGAGAGTTGTTCCATATCTTCATCAAAAAGATTCTATATATTATCATCCAGATATTGCAAAAAAATTTGAAAAAAAATACAATATAAAATTTAGTGAAATATTAATGAATCTACTTCTCCCTCAAACAAAAAACGATCTAGATTTGAGAAAAAAATATATAAATTTTATTGAGGATATTTATTTAAAAAACTTTCTTTTGCCTATTATTAACATAATTAATGAAAATAATCTTAAATTAATATTATTCTCTATAAATTATTCAAGAGATTCTGGAGAAAATTTGTATTTACATCCAACAATACTTCAAATATCGAAAAAGCATGCTCTTATAAAAGACAATATTAGTATTTCCTTTCCTATTATATATAATAGAAGTAATAACATTACAATACTCAATGCATTAAGCCTTCAAAATCTTTCATCTTTAGGCTTTGTTGATAAACCTATAGCACTAATTACTGATTTTTTCAATAGATATGATTTTTCACCTTCCAAAATGGTAAATTTACAAAAAATGGCTATATTATTCAATATAAAGGAACATATTTTCTATTCTCATCTTTACTCTATAAAAGGATTTAGGAAGCACGATATAGCTCCAAATATATTTTATCAAAATTTATATTGGAAATATTTTAAATATAATAATCTTTTTTATCAAAGAATTAACAATATAAAAGATAAAAAACTGGAAAAAACTATATATAACACTATAATAGTTATACCAGATAATGTAAAACATTTACCTGCGGAATACACAAAACATCTTTATACTAATCTACTTCTATTAGTAGAAGAAGCTCTTGTCCACAATATATCTATATTTATTATTACAGAAGATTATCTTAAAGATATAAAACATAACGAAATAAAAAAAGATGATGATAGAATCTTGTTCTATTATAGCCTAAAAGTTAACAAAAAAGAGATTAAATTTAACACATTATTTGTATTACTTCCATATCTAATGGAGGATAAAAATATAGAAATCTCTAAAAACTTGAAAGCTCACTATCTAAACATTGCAGAAATAGATAATATATTTCTTTCTGATAAATTAAGTTTTAATGAAAAAATTAGCTATATAAATGAATTCTATATTATATTTGATATAATAAAAAATACCCATAATGATCTAGGTTCAAAAATAAAAATACCATTAAATCACAATGATGTTATTGCACAAATTTATAATGAAAATTCTGAAGATGCAACAATTATAATGTATAATACTTCTGATACAATAGGTGAACTTCCTCTTACATATTCATATAAAAACCATGAATATACTATTTTAATAAAATTAACTCCTAGAGAACTAAAAATTCTATCATTAAAAGATTTATTAAATTATAAAAATAAACCTGAGGAATTATCAAAATATAAAATAATTCTTAAAAATAAATGGTTATTTCAACCTCAAGGATGTAATATTTTACCTCTAAATGAATGGGAGTTTAAAGTGGGGGGAGGAACTAGTGAAAATTTAGGAAGACTACACTTATATAGAACTATATTTTATTCAACTAGTGAGTTTAAAAAATTAAATCTAATACTTGATGGTATATATAAAGAAAAAGATTTTACAGGAAGTACAAAACCTGTAAAAATAGAAATAAATAAAGAAGATATAAAAGAAGAGTTTAAGCCTTTAGACTTTGCCCATACTCTTTTTACTGTAGATATTTCTAAATATATAAGAAAAGGATATAATGAAATTGTTATAAAAACAAAGGGAAGTCATTTTACACCTGTAACTTTAAATGAACCTCAATATATTGTTGGAGATTTTATCGTAAAAGGTAAAGACGATAATAACAAATGGATAATAGACTCATCAACAACTCCTATTATTAACGGAGACTGGACACAATCAGGATACCCTTTCTTCTATGGTATTGCAAAACTAGAACAATATTTTGAACTACCTCAAAAAGAAGAGTTTAAGAAAGTATATATAGTATTTCAACATATTGAAAAGCCTTTTAGTTTTCAGATAAATGAAAAAGAAATTGTTGATGTACCTTTTGTAGAGGATAAAATTGAAATAACTGAATATGTGCAACAGGGGATAAACAAAATTACATTATATGTGCCTGCCTCTATGTTGAATATATTTATAGGAAAAATGCAGAGTGAAGGGATATTAGGAGATATAAATATTGAAGTTATATAGAGGGTTAGTTGGTTTAATTCTACTTTATTTATTATTATGGGAACCCTCGTTTTATTATAATAAAAAAATAACTAAAATAATTAGATATAGATATTTTTTTCTAGAAACACCTTCTACTAAAATAGATATAAAATTAAAAACAGTTGATTCGTTATCTAATTTTATTAAAATAGAAAAAATAAAATCATTTAAAGAATTACCGAAAGATCCTTATACAAAGAAGATTATAATAACCGATGGATTTTTTAATTTTTATAATATTTTAAAAGACTCAAATATATATTTTTATCCTATAGGTATTCCGTTAGATATAGATTCTATAATCACAAAAATAAAGATAAATTTAAAAAAGAATAATAAAAAAATTATCATAAACAAAGATACTCTACTAATAAAAAATATAAATATCAATAAAAAAAGAATATCAATCTTTATAGAAAAACCCAATTTTAATACTCGAGCTTTTATTTTTCTTTTAAAAGAGGTCTCTCCTGTTAATATTACATATACAAAAAAAATAAAACATGCAGATATAATTATAGGAAAAAACTCTTTAATTTCCAAATATCGTAAAAACCAAAGAAAGGTTATATTTTATATTCCATATAATAAAGATACTTTATACATTAAAGATAAGAAAAATTTAATAGTATTTTCTTCTAGTCTATATAAAAAATTATTAAAATCTAAACTTATTGGTAAAAAGGAACCTTTCATTGAAAAACTAAAAGATTACCTAATAATATTCACTTATCCTATTAACATAACAATTATTGAAGGTAAAATATTTGCAATATTCTATTCTAATAATGCAGATATTTCGTTAGTCTTTTATAATCATAATAATATATATAAAAATAATGAAATTTATTTTGTAAATAAATTTAATACAGATACTGTATATTTTAATGTATATTACAAAAACTTTTTAGTATCCTCTGAAAAATATGTTTTGGAAGATAAAAATCAAGAAAATAAAAATATATACTCAAATACAAGTTTTTTTAAAAATATAGAAGATAAAATTATTAGAGATATATATAGTACCAAAAATTATAAGAAAAAAATTATAATAAATCAAACAATAAATCTGAAACTATACAACAATATCTTTATACTTCTAACAATTTTAATTCTTTTATCCTTTATATGGATAAAAGAAAGGAATAACGGGTAAAAAAATTCAATAGTATGAAATATATTAAAATTATAAAGCTAGTATAATAATTAATCTTCTCAATAAAGTTATTTTCTTCATTCATCCAGAAAAAATTTAATAGTACGTATAGAAAGATAATATTAAAAACTGTCATTTTTATAATACTACTACCTCCTATGTAAGATAAAATAGAAAAAAACACTATAGAGTTTACTATAAAATAAAAATAACCAATAAACATTCTATTTTTCCATATTTTTATATTAAATGTTATAAGAAGAGATCTTATATAATAAATTAAAATAGGAAGAAGTAGTAAGCTATATAAAATATTATCCAAACTAATAGCCAATAACCCTGAAAATATAAAGTTTAAAAATATAGAAAAAATATATTTTATATTCTTTGTTTCGTTGATATAATCTAATGCTCTAAAATTATCTAAAAAGAAAAAAATTCCTATAGCAAAATAAGGATAAGCATCCTTATTTTCTATTATTCTAGACAATAGAAATAAAAATACTATTATCCAAGAAGCATTTACTATACCTATAAAAGTTAATAAATAGGAATTATTATAAATTATTTCCTTTCTAAAATCATTTTTGGGATAAAAGAAAAACAAAGGATTATAATAAGAAAAAGTTATTAAAAAATCTTGAAAGTAATTTTTAATTCCCCTCCATATACCCATTAAATAATCCTTTTTATTAAAAGTTTATCATGATAATTTATATTTTTATCAAAAATTATAGAAAAAGCTTCTTCTATAGAAGCTATGAAAGTATTATATAACTTATCATCCTTATCTAATCTCAATAATAATCCTCCATCCACTATCTTTAAATAAGATTCTGGTATAACTATAGATTGACTCACTTGAAAACCCATATCAAGTAAAATATTAAATAATATAATAAATATTGGCACCTTTTTATTTACTTTATAAAGAACCCTATCCTCTTCTAAAAATAATTCTATATTTATTTCGCTATAGCTTATTTCATGATCATAATACAACCTAAATGGAATAAATTCGATATTTTTACCATCAAACTTAAAATAATATAATCCTGTATTAAGTTGTTTTGTTTTTATAGAATCCTCTATTTCTTTTAATAAATATTCTGAATTTCTACTATAATACTTCTGAAAAAAATGTTTAAGGGAAGCAAAATCCCATATATAGAAATATTTATTCTCCCATATATATATAGGATAATAAAACATATAAAACCTCTTAACCTATTTTTTTAAATATTTTTTAGATATATATTTTGATAAATTTTTTGCTTTTTCTTTAAAGTCTATTTCTACAAAATTGCTATATATAATAATAGATGAACTTCTCATTTTTTCTATATGGCTAACTAAAAATGTTTCTCTTTTTTTATAATTCTCGATATTAACGTTTCTCTTTTCTTGTAATACTTTATAACGTAAGTTATTATCACTATAAATATAAATTATTTCATCAAATAAATCACTTATATTCCATTCATATATTAAAGCTGCATCAATAATTAATATATCCCATTTCTTTTCACATAAAGCTATCTTCTCTTTTAATTTATCTATCATTAAGGGGGCAATAAAATTTTGATATTTATAATAATTCTCAGAAGAAGAAAAAACCTTATCCCCTAAAATTTTTCTA
>JAMORN010000118.1 GCA_027063545.1 bacterium
CTCTGATCATGATGGTATAGACGATAAACATGATAAATGTCCGTTCCAACCAGAAGATATAGATGGATTCCAAGACAAAGATGGTTGTCCTGATCCTGATAATGACCAAGATGGTATTCCTGATGTTAAGGATAAATGTCCAGGTACTGATAAAACTGTAAAAGAAGGAAAAAACACAAGAGAAACATACAATGGTATAGATGATGAAGATGGTTGTCCTGAAGAGATAGTAGATAAAGATGGTGATGGTATAGATGATAAAGTTGATAAATGTCCATTACAACCAGAAGATATAGATGGATTCCAAGACAAAGATGGTTGTCCTGATCCTGATAATGACCAAGATGGTATTCCTGATGTGAAAGATAAATGTCCAGGTACTGATAAAACTGTAAAAGAAGGAAAAAATACAAAAGAAACATATAATGGTTTTGAAGATGAAGATGGTTGCCCTGATCAAAAACCTGTAATTAAAAAGCCACCTAAAAAGAAATTTATACCTCAAAGATTTAGATTAAAAGTATTTTTCAAAACTGGTAGTGCTAGACTTACACCTGATAGTTATCCTGCATTAAATGACTTATGTGCTAAGTTAAAAGCTAATCCAAAAGTTAAGATATTAATAGAGGGTCATACAGATAATAGAGGAAGCTTCAAATACAATATGAGACTCTCTAGAAGAAGAGCAATGGCTGTTAAAAGATATCTTGTTAAAAAATGTGGAATTGATCCTTCAAGAATTAAAACAAAAGGTTATGGACCAACAAAACCAATTGCTGATAACTCTACACCTGAAGGAAGAGAGTTGAATAGAAGAATTGAAGTTAAGAGACTTAACTAATATAAAACTCCCCTCTTGGCAACAAAAGCTAAGAGGGGAGATTTTTTTTATATTTTTTCTTTTAATCTTTTTTTACTCTAATGTATTTTCTTATTATAAAGTATGGGTGTTTTTCCATAGAAATTTATCAAGTAATCAGATAAATAATTTTCTTAAATCCCAAAAAATAAAAACAACATATATATCATATAATTTAAAAATAGCATCATGTTTTCTTAACAAAGATAATCTTAAAAGATTAAAAGAATATAAAAATTTTATAACAGGTTTTTCTTTAGTTAAATCATATAGATTTGATAATATTGTTCCTTTAAAAAAAAGTTTTTCTTACAATTTAGAGGTTGATGAAAAAAATCTTTGGAGAGAAAAATTCTCTTCCCAGTTTTATTATCAATATAAATTTGGTGGAATAATCTCTTTTTTGAATTATTTTGACTTAGATACCTTAAAAAAAGTAAAAATAGGTGTTATAGATGCTGGTTTTTTCTCAGATAATAAATCTTTTTCTAAAATAAATATAAAAGAAGTCAAAAACTTAACTCCTGAAGGATTAGATGAAGATGTCTCAGGAGCATCCCATGGAACCCTTGTTACTTCTTTAATAGGAGGATACTCTCCTTATCAAATCTATACATCTGGCATAGGTTGTGATTTTTATTTAGTGAAAACAGAAGTTAATAAATATGAGAGAATTATTGAAGAAGATTTTCTTCTTCACGGAATAGAATATCTTGCTGATACCATTGGTATAGATGTTATAAATATATCCTTAGGATATAATATATTTGATGATACAACTCAACATGATATACAACAATTAACAGGTGATTCTCTTGTTTTAGAAAAGGCTATAAACTACTACTTTTACAATAAAGGGATTATTTTTACAATTGCTGCTGGTAATGAATATACTTCTGATTGGAAATATATTATTGTTCCTGCTGATGCTAAAGAGGCAATATCTGTTGGTAGTGTTAATTCAGATAGTATTCATTCTCTTTTTTCTTCGGTGGGAATTTCTGAGAATAATATTAAACCAAATGTTGTTTATTTGGGCGAAAATGTATCAGGCTTTAATGGAACAAATGATAATAGTTATATTGAAACAGCTTCTGGAACATCTTTAGCTTCTCCTTTAGTCTTAAATTATATAATACTAGCAAAAAGACTTCTTAATTTATCCCCTTTTGAAATAAAAGATAAACTATATAGAACTTCATCAAATTGGAATAATCCAAATTTAGTATATGGTTATGGAATACCTAATGCTTTCAAATTATTAAATGACTCTTCTAATATATTTGGCTTTGTTTTAGATAAAGATACAAAAAATCCTTTATATGGGGTAAAAATAAAATATAATAACAGAGAAATCCTTTCCTCAAGCGATGGTTTCTTTTATATAGGCGATCTTTCAGAAAAAAATATTTCTATCAAATTATCTTATCCTGGTTTTTATGATACTACCTATGTTTTATCTACACTTTCTTTTGATTCTTTACTTTTAAGGAAAAAAATGAATACCTTAACATTATATCTTTACTATAATCAAAATACTCCTCTACTTACTTATGCAAAAATTAAATATTTAGATGATAATAATAACACTATTGATTCTAGTTATTCTCTAAATGATTTCTCCTTTTTTATCCCTGAAAAATTTTCTAAAATAAAAATAGAATATAATGACCCATTAACCCATTCTGTTATCACAAAAGTAATATCAAAAGACACATTATATAATGGAAAAAAAATATTTCTTATGCAGAATATTAAGATAATAACATTTTTAAATAACCTCAACAATCCTATAGATAATATGGACGTATCTATTATTTCTGGAAAAAAAATTATTAACTTAAAAACTGATCAAAATGGAAAAGTTATTATATTATATGATGATATAAATTCTTTTAATTTTTCTGTAAAAACAAACTCAAACATATACGAAAATATTATAGTTAATATGTCATTTTCTTCTGAAGATACAACAATTTTTTTAAATATAAAACCTTATATTTACCCAAATCCTGCTATAGGAGACCAAAATATTTATATAAGAAGTGAAGATAATGATGAAATTTTTATTGTAAATTCTAATGGTAGAATTTTAGATTTAAACCTTGTCTATAATCCTATTGAAAAGAGTTTTATACTAAACTCCTTTGATTTATCCTCAGGTGTTTATTATATTATAATCAAAAGAGGGGAGAAAAAATTTAGAAAAAAAATTTTAGTAATTAAGTAAAATATTTTATGGGTATCCAATTCTGGAGAGTCCCTAGTTTTATTTTATCTATAGAAATTATTTTTATTTTAATTTTAAGTTTTATTATATTATACTTTTTTAAAATAGATTTTTTTTTATTAAAAAATCCTTTAATATCTTCATTTACAACTCTTTTTATACTTATTGTATCTTATTATCTTAACAAAGAAAAATATTTATCCTCTTACATTTTGAAATTAATAAACATAAGTTCTCTTTTTCTCTTTTTTACATCTATATTTTTATTTCATATAAATGAAAAAGAAATAAAAACAACCAAATTTTATATTGTAAAAAAAATTGGGAAAAATTCTTTTATTATAAAAACAAAGGATAGAAAAACATTTCTTCTAAAAACAAAGAGAAAACTTTCAAAAGAAAGTATATATCTTTCTAAATTAAAACTCAAACCTATTGATTATCCTTTATCTTTTAAATTTTATCTCTTTTCTAATAAGATTTTTTATTCTGCATATCCTATTTATGTAAAAAAAGTTGGAAAAAAGCCAGAAACTTTTCAAGAAAAAATAAGAAGTTTTATCTTAAAAAATAGTAAAAAATATCTAAATAAATATGGCTTTATGTTTTTTTCTTCCTTAATTTTGGGGAAAAGGGAATTTCTAGACAAGGATTATAAGGAAAAAATTAAGTCTTTAGGTATTATGCATCTTTTCGCAATTTCTGGTCTTCATATTGGAATTATTACATTTTTAATTCTTTATTTTGTAGAAAAACTTCCTTTTTTCCCTAAAACTAGACTTTTTATTTTTTCTTTCCTTTTAGTATTATATGGCTTTATTGTTGGGGCTCAAAGCAGTGTTGTAAGAAGTATTATAATGTTTATTCTCCTATTTTCGAAAAAGATGTTAGGAAAAGTCCAGGATTCTTTTAATTTACTATTTATAAGTTTTATTATTTCTCTTGTATTTTATCCTTTTTATATCTTTTCAATAGGATTTTATTTTTCATACTTAGCTACATTTGCAATTTTAATATTTATAAGCTTTGTTAAAGAAGAGAACAAAGAAGAGCAAAAACTTTTTAATAAAATATCAAATTATATATCCGATTCTTTTAGAATATCTACATTTACTATACTCTATACATCTATAGTAAGTTTATATTTTTTTAATACATTAAATATATTAACAATTATTACTACTTTTATTTTATCTCCATTAATTTTTATAATAGTTAGTTTAAGTTTTATATTTTTAATTTTTTTATTTATTCCTTTTTCCAGTTTTTTTCTTAAAATAGTTGCCTTTTTCATAAATATATCATCTTTTTTAACATTAAAATTATCAGAAATTTTATATAATATATTTGATTATAATCTTATTTTCCTACCTGTTTTAGATAAAACATTAGTTATATTTATCTTTTTTATTTTAATTTTTTTTACCCTTTACATAGTCTTAAAAAAATTAATTTTTTTACTATTTAATATTCTTACTTATATTATACTTTTACTATATATCGTTTTTATACTTCCGCATATATTCTTTATTTACAAAACTCCGGATTATTTAATAATATCTAATTCTTATAAAACAATAATTCTAAAAGAACATCCTAAAGTCTTTATTCCACCATTCTTCTCGGGCACATCTACTGAGATTTTTTATATTAATAAAGAAAAAAATATTATTATAGAATCAAAATATATTCCAAAGACTAAAATATTAAATAACTTTTCAATAATAGAGATAAAAGGGAAAAAATTTAAATTAGAAAATTTTAAAATTTTAAGATCCTTTATTTTCTAACTTTTTATCTAAAGAAAGTTCTTTTAGCATCCCAATATCACAAAGAACCAATTATTTCTACTTTGACTTATGCTCTATATAATTTTTGTATATATCATCTAACTTTTGTTTAAAGAATATATAAATATCACTCTGCATATCTTTTTCACTTTTAAAGTCCCATATCCAAAATTATTTAAATTCTATCTCTTTAAAATGTATTCCCTTCAATCTAAAAAGATCAAAAGAAAAAAAAACACCTCTCCAATTAAAAAATCCCCTTCTCTATATGGATTTGCTTTTAAAAGAAGACTTTTGAAAGCAACATATCCCATCTATTTTATCTCTTCTATTTTTCCCTAAAAAGAAGATTCAATCCATTAACAATAGCTTTTATATTTGCCTCTCTAGTATCTGGATCCATACCCCTTGCTATTACTGATTTTCCTGTATTTAAATTCTTTAATTTTATAGTTGTTAAAGCCTGCGCAGAAGAACCTTTTTGTTCAATATCAAAAGCCTCTTGTGCAAACTCTTCTAACTTTAAATTAAAGCCATGACTATTTAATAGATTAATAAAAGCATCTATCGGTCCATCACCAACGCATTCATCCTTTATTATCTTATCATTATATTGAAGCTTTAAAAAATAAAATTGATTACCATCTTCTTTATGAAGTTCCTTAAATTCTAAAACTTTAAAAGGTCCATCCACATTTAATATATGCTTTTTATACTCTTCTACTATATCATTAAAATCTAATGCTCCCTTCTCCTCAGCTTTTTTCTTAAGAACTGGTTGTAAATAAGTTGCTTCCTCTATTGTTATTGGCCATTTATGAGATGATAAAATCTCATATATAGCACTTTTACCTGATTGGCTTGTAAACTCTAATATCTCACCTTTTCTTCCTATAAACTCTGGATCAATAGGTCTATAAGCACCTTTTTTCATGTTCTTTGTCTTTATACTACCATCTTGATGAATACCACTTCTATGAGCCAAAGCATCCCTTCCTATCAAAGGAGCCTTCTCACAAATTGGCACACCTGATAACTCCTCAACCAATAACGCTGTTTCATAAATCTTTGAAAAATTAAGATCTACAGGAACCCCACAATTATATAAACTTACTGCTACCTCATATAAATTAGTATTTCCTGCCCTCTCTCCCAATCCATTTAGTGTAACCTCAAGCTGTGTTGCCCCAGCAAAAAAACTTTCCACAGTTGTTGCTGTTGCCTGTCCCAAATCATTATGACAATGAACAGAAATTATAGCCTTATCACCTATTCTTTCTACAACCCTTTTAACCATATTAACAAATGTAGAAACCCTGTATCTTTCAACTGTATTTGGAAGATTTATAATTGAAGCTCCTGCTTCTATTACCTTCTCAAAAGTTTCTATTACAAAATCAAGATTCTCTAAGCTATCACCAAAATGCTCTGCTGAAAACTGAACCTCTCCTTTTTCACCTAAAAGACTCTTTGCATAAGCTACCATCTCGACAGCTATCTTTTGAACATCTTTAGGATCCTTCTTTAAAACATATTTCATAGCAAATGGAGATAGAGCTATAAATGTATGAATTCTAGGTTTTTTTGCATCTTTTATAGCCTCATAAGCTTTATTTATATCATATTCCTTTGCCCTTGCTAAAGTAGAAACAACAACTTTATCATTTGCTAAAGAAGCTAAATGTTTAACAGCATCAAAATCCATATCACTTGCCGCAGCAAATCCCACTTCTATTCCCTGAACACCTAACTCTAATAACGCTTTAAAAACAATCTCTTTTTCCTTTATATTCCAAGGCTTCTTTAAAGCCTGATTCCCGTCTCTTAATGTTACATCATAAAAGAAAGGCTTTCTAGATACACCTGTTTCATTCATTTTTATCCTCCAGATGATTTTCAATTTTGTAATTATTTTAATATTATAATATATATTATTATTATATAAAGTCAAATAATTTAGAGTATTAAAAAAATAAAAAAAATTTTAATTAAAATAAAAACTTATTTATTTTAAATAAGGTATGAAAAAGGTTGGATTTGTTTTTATAAATAGTGTTGAAGGAGGTCCAAGACGTTTTAGTATTGAATTATTAAAAGAATTTGCAAAAAAGAAGTTAGATTTTAATTTAATTATTTTTACAGATACAGATAAGGATCTAGATTTTTTAAAACAAAATTTAAATATAAAGTTAAGAATTATAAAAAGATTTTCTAAATATGATCTTTTAATTTGGGAACAAATTTTAATTCCTTTTTTTGCTAAAAAAGAAAATATAGATGTCCTTCATGGAACAAAAAATTCTATACCTTTTTTAGGAAAATTTAAAAAAATAGCAACAATTCATGATTTAGCTTACTATATAATGCCTGAAACTTTCTCTTTTCTACAAAGAATTCATCTAAAACTATCTTGCTTTATTATTAAAAAAAAGGCTAATATTATAACCGCTGTATCAAATAATACAAAGAAAGATATTATTGATATTTTAAATATACCAGAAGAAAAAATTAAGGTAATTTATAATGGTATTAATGAAAAATTTTTTAAAAGAGTAAATAAAAAACAAATAAATAAAGTTAAAGAAAAATATAATCTTCCTGATAAATTTATTCTTCATGTAGGGACACTTCAACCAAGAAAGAATATAAAAACTATAATAGAAAGTTTTTTTATAGCAAAAAAAGAGATTTATGATTTAAAATTGGTTTTAATTGGAAGAAAAGGATGGTATTATAAGGAAATTTTAAAATATATAAAAAAATTTAATTTAAAAAATGATATCTTATTTTTAGGATTTTTAAATGAGAGTGAACTACTTGCTATATATAATATGGCATCTATCTTTATATATCTCTCCAATTATGATGGATTTGGTCTTGCACCTCTTGAAGCAATGGCTGCAGGTATTCCCACAATTGTTAGTAATGTTTCCAGTCTTCCAGAGGTTGTTGAAGATGCTGCTATAAAGGTCAACCCAAAAAATGCCAAAGAAGTTGCAGAAAAAATTATCTTAATTTTAAAGGATAAAGATTTATATAAACAATTAAAAAAGAAAGGACCCCAACAGGCCCTTAAATTCTCTTGGGAAAAATCTGCTTTAGAATATATCAAATTATATAAACAACACTTCTAACTTATTCTATTTTATAAAAATAAATCTCTTTGTTATTATATTATTTTTTGTTTTTATGGTATAAAAATAAATTCCTGAAGATAAATCTTTAGCATTAAAAATATATCTGTGTAATCCTTTATTTATTTTTTTATTATCTATTAAAGTAGAAATATTTCTACCATTAATATCATAAATTGCTAAATTTACAATTTGATTTTCTGAAAGATAAAATTCTATAGTCGTTGTTGGATTAAAAGGATTTGGATATACTTTTGTATACAGAATTTCATTTTTTTGTACCTTTTGAGTAGTCTGTGTTGAATATGACAATACTTTATCACTAACATTCCAAAACTCTACTTTTCCATACTCTAAACTAACTAGCTTTCTATTATCTGGGCTTAAAACAACTCTATAAACAGCTGTGTTTGTAGGTCCATAAGTTTCTATTTCTGTTGAAAAATTATTAAAATCTAAAAAATGAATATATCCATACTGATCTCCTATAACAATAAACTTTTCATCATTAGAAATATCAAATTCTGTTACATTTCCTAAATTTGTAGAATCAATTTTTTCTCCTGTTTCTATATCCCATTTTATTAATCTTCCATATGTATCTGAGGTAATTAAGTACCCTTCTTTTGAAAATCTCATCTCTGTAGGAATACCCGAAAGATTTGAAGAAG
>JAMORN010000119.1 GCA_027063545.1 bacterium
AAATACTCCTATATACAATGAATAATCAATCTCACTAAAAGTTAAACAAAGTTTAGAACATTTAGGATAACGGGATTTTTTTAAAAAGAATTTTATTTTTATATCCTCACTATATATCTCTCTACATATAAAGATCTATTAAAAAGAAACGTAAACAACAATAAAAAAAACAATTTATCTAGGCTTCCCCCAAATCGGGTCGTCCCCGAATCTTTCATACCACCATCTCTGTTTATCTACATCTTTTAAATCAATACTAGTAAAATCTATTTTATAATTCTCGCAATAATCCATTATAATTTTGTATGCTTCTGCAATTATTTGAGATTTTTCATAACATTCTTCCTGTTTACATTTATCTGGGTGATATTTTGCCATTAAGTCTTTATAAATTTCTTTAATCTCTTTTATACTAGCTTTATCTTTTATACCTAAAACTTTTATAGCTTCTCTTAATTTATCATATTCCATTAAATAATTTCCCCTTTTAATTAATTAATCTAAGATAAAATAATATCCTGTATACAGAAAAACAATCTTTATATTATCTATATTTGAGAGAAAATCAAAGCCTCTTTCCCCAGTACAATGTCCACCAAATACATATTTTACATTAAAATAACTTAAAGCTTCTTGAGTTAATAGTAAAGTATCATCATCTGCCTTATTTAAATGTAATCCCCCTATTATAGAAATGATTTCTTTATCAGGAAAATATTCTTTTACTTGAGCAAGTGTTTGAAATACTCCACTATGACAACAACCTGTTATAACATGGAGTCTATTATCTAAGTCTATAACTATAGCTGAATCATCCTCAAATAAATCAGGAGAATCATCTTTTAATATTAAATTTTTCCACTTGGGTTTGGGTCCTTTAATTTCTCCTAAAAAATAGACATGTTTTGACAATTTTTCTAAATTTTTAGTAAATATAAACCTATCTTTATACTTAATCTTTATTTCTTCATCTATACCTATATATCTTTTCTTACCTGTAGATGTAGAATATCTGTCCTTAAAAGCTAAAGGATGGGTATATACCTTCGCTATAAAATTATTTTCAAAGAATATTTTTAACCCTCCAGAATGGTCATAATGACCATGACTTAAAACCCCTATATCTATATTTGAAATATTTATTCCCATTTTTATTGCATTATAAAAAAAGGCATCACTTTGGCCAAAATCAAATATAATTCTTTTATCTTCATCTTCAATAAAAACAGAAAATCCATGTTCTGAAATAAGAGGATATCCTCCTTTATTGTTATCTATTAATATTACTACTCTTACCATAATTTATCCTTTTTTATATTATAAAACATTTTCAAATAGGTTGTTAAAGAAACATTTATCCCTTTTATATTATTATTATAAATATTGTCTTTATTATATATGTTCCTATATGCAAATTCCAATTTTAAATAGTATAGATACTTTATATAAAAACTATAATTATACACTTCTTCTATAGCCATATTTCCATAGACTAAAGGATATTCTTCTGGATATCCCAACCAATAATAATAGTTCTCCATTTTATATAAAATATTATTCCACCCATTTTTTTCTACATAAAAATCAAAATAAAATCTTATTTTTTTATAATCGTAATTTAAATAAATTCCATACAATAAACTATTATTTCTAGGAGTTCCTAAAGATAAATTATAATAAGTATATCTCTCCTCCAAATACCACACATTATACATCCAAGGCGTTATTCTCTTATATCTTACTCCTATAGATAAGTTTCTATTTAAAAAGAAATCAAAAAACATTTCTAATCCATATAAATTTGGCTCTGTATCTCCTATTGTTTTATTATCAATCTGCCAATCATCTATTGTAAATGATATATAATAATTGAACAAATTAATGTATTTTAAAAGTAAATCAAAAGATATTATAGCATTTCCCTTATTTTCCCTATTCATCATGTTTAAAAACCAAAAACTAAAAGGATATAAATCTCTATATTCAACCATATCAGAGGTGCGAGCTACAACAAATCCCTCCTTAAATCCTGGGACTAATAAAATTCTATCATATTTCAGTCTTAAATTAATATACTTTCCATAAACTCGTCTATAATAGTATATACTATCCTTAGAATACAAAGGATTTAATAAGGCGGTAAAAACTTCAAAGTTAAAAAAATTATTTACATAAGATATAAAAAATCTATCGTAAGAATATGGATTATTTGAAAATAACATAGAATATTCTAAAGGATAACCTATATTATAATCCTCTCTTTTTATTCCTATATTAAAATCATTGTACTTTAATACAAATCTAGAATCATACATTCTAGCCCTAACAGGCCTATCTTTTACCCATGGATAATATCTTTCGTAAAATCGGCTATCTATAATATAACCTAAAGATGCTGAAAATAAAGAATCTTCATACCTAAGAGTAGAAATATACTTATAATCAATAGAATCCGGATAAAATATATTAATTCCTAAGATATCTAAATATATTCTATTATAATTAGTCAAGTTATTGTAATATTGATAAAGAGTTTTTTCATAATCACTTAGTGTATTTATATCTATCTGTTTTTTATTAAAAGGTTGATATTTTAAAGAATATCCTAATGTATCTTTTTTTTCTATAGTATATAAAGAAAAAATATCGTAATAATTTAATGGGAAATATGCAAATATACTCCCAAAAAATGTTAAAATTAAAATACTAATTAAATAAAAATGCATAATATGTCCCTGTTAAAGCCATAAAATAATGAATAAAAAATCCCCCAACTAAAAATGGTCCATATGGAATTTCTTTATCACCCTTATATTTCATGTATAACAAACCAAATATAATAGCCAAAAAGGAAGAGTATAATAAAATAAAAGTTATTGAAAATATTCCTCCAAAAAGTCCAAGATAACCTAATAAATAAAGATCACCCTCACCCATTGCTTCCTTTTTAAAAAATCTATTTCCTAGCAATCTAACTATCCATAAGATAAAAAAACCTAAAAAAGCTCCTAATAAAGCATCTAAAATTATAGGAGATAGTATCCATATATAAAACTTTAACCCTATAAACAGTAATATAATTTGAATTATACTACCAACCAACAATACTTGTAATGGTATAAGCTTATATTTAAAATCTATATAAGAAATTATAATACCAGTATACCCTATTGTTAAGAATGATAGAAATTCCCAAAGTCCAAATTGATAATCAGGTAATTTTATATAAAGGATAAATCCCACTAAAGTATAAAATCCTGTAAATAATTCTATAAATAAATATCTTATAGGAATTTTAGCTCCACAAAATGAACATCTACCCCTTTGAAATATATAACTAAAAATTGGAATATTATTATACCATTTAAGTTTTCTCTTACATACAGGGCAGAAACTAGGAGGATATATTATTGACAATCCCTCTGGTAACCTATAAACAACAACATTAATAAAAGACCCCCAAATAGAACCTATATAAAAAAATATAAAAGAAAAAATAATTTCGTGATCTTTTAAAAGTTGATGATAGAATTCAATATTTTCCACTATTTTTTAAATTATCTATTTTGTTTATTATATTCCTTTTCTAATTTTTTTAGTTTAGATTTTATTAAAAATTTATCTAATTGAGATATCCTATCTATAAATAAAATACCATTTAAATGGTCATATTCATGTTGAAATACTCTTGCTGCTAACTCTTTAAGATGTTGCTCTATAACTTCCCCCTCTCTACTTAAAGCCTTTATCTTTATCTCGGCAGGTCTTTCAACTTTAGCGTATATGCCAGGTAAAGATAAACAACCTTCTTCATATTTTACTTTTTCTTCACTCATCCATATTATTTCAGGATTTATATAAACAAAAGGCTCTCCCTCATTAGGGTCCATAACAAATAATCTTATATTCTCTCCAACTTGAGGTGCTGCCAAACCTATACCATCATATTTATACATAGCATCAATCATTTTATCTATAAATTCCTGAAGTTTATCATTAAAAGTTTCTATATTTTTACTTTTATTTCTTAATATAGGAGATGGATAATAAACAATTTTTAAATCTTCCATAACTACTTGGCACTCCCCTCTGCCTTTTTATATCCTTCTATTAACTCTTGTATTAACTCTTTTACTGATACTATTTTATCAATTCTATATGCATTAACCCCAGCAAAAGCAAAACCTCTATCTAAATTACCCCTTTGAGCATTAGCTAAAGCTGCTGCAATACAATAAGGAGCCTTTTTATAATCACACCCCTTTAAACATTGCCAACCACAAGTAAATGGCTTAGTCAAACCTTTTGCTACATCATCTAAAAACTTATTTCTTACAACCCTTCCTGGTAATCCTACAGGAGAATCTATTATTATTATATCTTCTTTTTTTGCATTTATATAAGCCTCTTTAAATTTTTCATCAGCATCACACTCATGCGTAGCAACAAATCTTGTAGCCATTTGAACCCCATCTGCTCCTATTTCATTGATAAACTTATAGATATCCTCGCCTGTAAATATTCCACCTGCTGCAATAACAGGTATATGCTTAGAATATTTATCTTCAAAAGGCTTAAGACTCTCTATTATCTTAGGAACAATATTTTCTAATTTATTTTCTTCTTTATCCAACTCCTCTCTCTTAAATCCTAAATGTCCCCCAGCTAATGGACCTTCAACTACCACCGCATCAGGTATATTTTTATAGTGTTTATCCCAATATTTAAATATAAGAGTAGAAGCCTTAGAAGAAGAAACAATAGGAACTATTTTAGTTTTAGATTCGATTAATTTATAAGCTAAATTCTTATTTGAAATTAGAGGTAATCCTGCACCCATTATTACTAAATCAGCTCCTGCATCAATAGAAACATCAAGTAGATCATCAAAATCTGCCAATGCAACCATTATGTTTACACCTATAATCCCATCTGGAACCTGAGATTTAGCTTTTTCAATATGCTCTCTTAAAGCTCTTTTATTAGCTTCCTGAATAGTTTCTGTTGGTTTTTTATCTAACATACCAATTTCTGCAGCAGCAATTACACCAATAGCTCCCTCTTTAGCAACAGCTGACGCTAATCCTGAAAGGGAAATACCAACCCCCATCCCTCCTTGAATTATAGGTATTTTAGCCTCTATATCTCCAATTCTCAATTTAGGTAAACTCATACTAACTCCTGTATTTTTTGGTTTAAAATTATTAAATTAAAAATTAAATATTTCTAAATCAATTTATTTTTTAATTAAATTCTTTAATGTTTAAAAGAAAATATAAAATTTTGTATTGATATATAAATTTATTTTTTTTATTTTTATTAGACTATATTCAAAGCTTATTAACAATAAAATAATTTTAAAAATAAACTGGAGGCGGAAATTGAGAAAAAGGATAATTGCTGGAAATTGGAAAATGAATACCACTCTTGATGAAGCTAAAAAATTAGCATCAGAAATTGTTGAGTTAGTTAAAAATGTAGATGATGTAGAGATTGTTATATGTCCTCCATATACTAATTTATATGTCGTCTATGAAATTATTAAAGATTCTAACGTAAAGTTAGGAGCTCAAGATCTTCACTGGGAAGATAAAGGTGCTTTTACAGGAAAAATTTCTGCTGATATGTTATTATCTGTTGGTGTAAAATATGTTATAATAGGACATTCAGAACAAAGGACATATTTTTGTGAAACCGATGAAACAGTTAATAAAAAAGTTAAGCAAGCATTAAAAAAAGGGTTAAAGCCTATAGTATGTGTTGGAGAAACCCTTGAGCAAAGAGAAAATGGCGAAACAAAAGAAGTTGTAAAAAAGCAAGTTGTAGGTGCTTTTGAAGGGGTAAGTAAAGAAGATATACTAAAATCAGTTATAGCATATGAACCTGTATGGGCTATAGGAACGGGAAAAACTGCTACTCCAGAGCAAGCTCAAGAAGTACATGCTTTCATAAGAGAATTATTAAAAGAATTATATGATGAGGAAGTTGCTCAAAGTGTTAGAATCCAATATGGTGGATCAATGAAACCCAATAATGCAAAGGCTTTATTAGAACAACCAGATATTGATGGTGGATTAATTGGTGGTGCTTCGCTAAAAGCTAAAGATTTTTATGGAATAATCAGACCAGAATAAAATAGGAGAAAATTAGATGATATATGTATTACTTGTGTTGCTTATTTTAGTGTCAATTTTATTGATAATGTTAGTACTAATGCAATCTGGGGAAGGTGGGTTATCTAGTGCCTTTGGAGGAACAGGTTATCAACTTACATCTCTCTTTGGTGCCCATACACCTTCAATTTTGATAAAAGCAACAACAACTTTAGCTACAATATTTGGAATATTAACTATCTTAATTAATATAATTGCTTTGTTCCATTCTAAACAAACTTATAAAAGTAAATTACAAGAGTATGTTGAAACTCAAAAAATAACACAGGTTAATATCTACAATAAAGAAAATAGTAAAGCAGCCCCTGCAAATACTATCCCTATAAAAAAAGCAACTTCTCAGGAAAATAAAGAGGCAAACACTATTCCTATAAAACAAACAACTAGCGATACTAATAAGTAAAGATATAAATGCGGGTGTGGCGGAATTGGTAGACGCGTTGGATTGAGGGTCCAATGGGTACAAAAACGCCCGTGTCGGTTCGAGTCCGACCACCCGCATAAATTTTTTCCTTCTTTTTTTCTTTTATCTTTTTTATTTTTCATTGTATGTTAAAAAAGATAGATGGATATATTATAAAGGAATATTTTCCTCCTTTTATATTAACATTAATTTCTATCATATTTATATTATCATTGGATTTTATCATAAAAATCTTAGATTCAATTCTTCAAAAAGGTATAGAACCTAATATTGTTTTTAAATATTTCTTTCTCAACCTAGCATGGATTGTAGCCTTAGCTGTTCCTATGTCTTTTTTGGTAAGCTCTATTATGGTTTTTGGTCGCCTAGCCAGTGATAATGAAATTATTGCATTTATGAGTGTTGGAGTACATCCTTTAAGAATTATGTTAACACCTATTCTCTTAGGTATTTTAGCTTTTGGATATATGAGTTATTTTAATAGCAGGATACTTCCTGAAGCTAACCATAAAGCAGCTGAAATTGGGGTAGCAATAAAAAAAGCCAAGCCTGCTTCTATTTTAATTCCTAACTTTATTATAGGAGATATACCAGAATATAAAATAGTTGTAGGAAGTATTGATTACAATAAAAATCTATTAAAAGAGATTAAAATATTTAATGAAAAAGAAAACTATATACTTATAGCAGAAAGAGGAAAATTATATGTAAAAGATGATTTTCTATTTCTAGTTTTATCTGATGGAGAAATTATTCAATATAAATATAATAAACTAAATACTGAAGTTTTGAGACTTAAATTCTCTAAAAATCAAATGGGAATACAACTTCCAGAAACATTTAAGAAAAGAAAGCGTACCTATAGAACAGATAGAGAAATGACTGATAAAATGCTAAGAGAAAATATTAATAAAGCTGAAAAAAAATTAAAAAATACCAATAATTGTATAGTTAAACTAATAAAAAATGAATATCCTTTTCTTGTAGATTCTTCATATAACAAAAAAATTATTAAAGAAATACCTAGAAAATTAACTAAAACTACATTATATAATATTCAATTCAACAAAATGAAAAAGCTTAATATGGCTTTACAGCAAGAAAAAAGAAAAATAATAAAGTATAAAAAATATATAAGTAGTTTGAAAGTAGAATTATACAAAAAATTTTCTATAGCTTTTGCCAGTATAATATTTATTTTAATAGGTGTCCCATTAGGTAGTATAATAAGGAAAGGTGGTATTGGAGTTAGTATTGCTGTTAGTTTTGTAATTTTCATGTTATATTGGGCATATTTAATTGTTGGTGAAAGACTTGCCGATAGATTAGTAATAGATCCTTTCATTGCAATGTGGGGTATGAATATAATACTTCTTATATTGAGTATAATTTTATTAAGACTACTCATATATGTTGATTATTCTATAAATTATAATATTGATAAAATTTTTTTAAAATTTTTCAAAAAAGAAAAAAAATGAAACGCTCTAGTATATTAGAAAATTATATACTAACTAAATTTGCATTAATATTTATCTCCACTTTATTTATATTATGGGGAATATCTATTTTTGTCGACTTTGTTGGATTTTTTTCTAGATTTATAGAACATTCATTTAAAGATGTTACTTATTACTATTTTTTATATTCTCCTTATATTATATCCCTTCTTATTCCAATGTCAATATTAGGAGCATCTCTTTTTGCTTTTAGTGATTTTGCTAAAAATAATGAAATTATAGCTATGAAATCTTCAGGTATGAGTCTTTTAGAAATCCTATATCCTGTAATAAGATTCACTATATTAATATCTATTTTTTTATTTATCTTTTCAGAATTTATTGTGCCTAAGGCTGAGTATAAAAGAGTTAAAATGTGGAAGGCAAAATTTAGTAGACATTCTAAAAAAATATTAACTAAATATGATAATATCTGGTATATGGGGGAAGATAACAATATT
>JAMORN010000120.1 GCA_027063545.1 bacterium
TTCTAAAGATTCCATAGCTATCTTTTTCTGTTTTTCTTTAGGTAAGCTCTCTATGGTTCTTAGATTATGTAATCTATCTGCTAATTTCACAAAGATTACTCTTATATCCTCAGTTACAGCAATTATTAACTTTCTAAAATACGTTAGTTTTTTATGGGATTTATATTTGTCTATATTCTGAGTATTTATATTGGAAGTCTTAGTTAGACTATCAACTATATAAGCTAACTCCTTACCAAACTCCTTTTCTATATTCTCTCTAGTTATATAAGTGTCTTCTATTACATCATGCAAAAGTCCTGCTGCTATAGTAATAACATCAAGTCCCCAAAAGGATAATATTAAAGCTGTTTCTGCTGGATGGGTTATAAATGGATCTCCTGATTTTCTTTTCTGATTTATATGGGCTTTAAAAGCAAAGGAATAAACCTTATCTAAAAATTCTAAATCTTTTTCTGAAAAATTTCTATTTTTTGTAAGTTTTTTAAAAAATTTTTCTTTACATTCTTTTAACATATCAAAAAAATAGATTAATCTTGAATTTTCATACTTATTTTATTCCATAGGCTTTTTAAATCTTTTAATAAAACTTCAGATTTTTGAAGAATGTTCTCTTGATTCATTAGATATTCTATACTATTTCTTAACCCTCCAATGTTCTTTACAATAGTATCTGCTTGTAATTGAATCTCCTGTAATTCTGCTTTTAATTGTTCTATATTTAATAAACTGGCCTTTAATAATTCTGTTTTTCTATTTATTTTTTCTATTTCCTTCTCTTTATCTTCAATTTCTTTTACCTTATACTCTATTGTATCTAATTTAGCTTTAAATCTATCTATATTTAGATTTAAACTATTGTACTTTTCCTCTATTTGATGTATAAAATCACTTAATCTTTCAAAAGAAATTCTAAACTCATTAGAACTTTCATATAAACTTTTTAATTTTTCTCGATAACTATTTATTTCTTCTATAACTTGTTGAAGTCCTTTTAAATATTCTCCTAGTGAACCTATATCTTTTTCTATATTGTCTTTATTACTTAAAAATCTATTAATCTTATCTAACATTTCATTTAATTCTTTAACCTTATTTTCTATTAATTCCTTTATATTTGTATAGGTATATGATACCTCTACTTTATATTTCTTTATCTCTTCAGGTAAATTCTTTAAATATTCAATATCACTTTTTAAATTATTATATATGTTATATATTTCATTTTTAATACTCTTCCACTCTGTTAAGCTTCCTTTTATTTCTATTATATCTGTTTCCTTAGATTTTATCTCATCATAGGAATTAATAATATTATATACCAAGGCTTCTAATCTATTGAGATTATTTTTTAAGCCCTCTAAATTACTAAATTGGTTTTGAATTTCATTTATTGTTTGATTTATATTTTCTATTATAATACTTTTTCTTTCTAGATTCTCTAATTTTTCATTAAATTCTTCATAGGTTTTATTAAGAAAAGTAAATTTTTCTTCTATTTTATTTATAAATTCTACTATTTCCTTTAACTTAAAATAATCCTGTTTAATAAATTCTAAATCATTTATAACATCATAAACAATATTCTTTTCCTCCTCTATTTTACTATAATTTTCTTTCCATGAATCAATTATATATTCTATACTCTTTATTTTATTATCAATATCTACTAATTCATTTTCTAATCCTTTTTGTTTATCTTTAATATTGTCTACCTCTTTGGATATTATATCAAGTTCCTTTATTTTTTTCTCTATTGTATCTACATTTTTAAATAATTGTTGTAACTTTACAGATAATTCTTGTAAACTATTATACTTTTCTTCTAACTTACCTATCTCATTATGAACATTTTCTATATTCTCTTTAATTCTAACTAACTCTTCATATTTGTCTTCGCTCTTTTTTATATTATCATTTATATATTCCAATAAGGTGTTATAATAAATAAGACTATTTTTCTTTTCCTCTAATATTTTTAATTCTTGTTCTATATTACTAATATTTCCTTGAGCCTCTATTATATAATCTATCTGGGACTTTATACTATTTAGAGACAATTTTAATTCTTCTATCTGCTTTTTATATTTATCAATATCTTTAAATTTTTTATTAATTATTGCTTTCTCTTCTATAAAACGACCCTCTATAGATTTTATTTCATTATATTTTTCTTTAATCTTCCATAGGGTTTTCTCTACTTCATAATAATCATCTAATACTTTATCTATAATATTTCTTTGTTTATCTATATGTTGAGTCTTTATTTCTATGTATTCTATATCATCCTTTATTGAATCCACAACTCCTTTTATAGAAAAAACATCTTCTTGAATATATTCTAATAATGAATTTAAATTATCAATTTCCTTAATTTTTGTTTTCACCTCTTTTAGTTTAGTATCTAATAAATTTATATTATCCGAAATTTCTTTATACTCTTTCATTTTATTTTCAACCTCTATCTTAAAATCTAGAAAAGTATCATATAACGAGGATATTTTTTCTATATACTTCCCTAAATTTGCTCCATCAGGTCCAGATAGATTTATAACATCCTCTAAAAGCATTCTAAATAACTGTGATTTTTCATCTATTCTAGCCTCAAATACTTTCATGCTATTTTCTATATTTTCTATATCCTGTTGAAGTTTATCTATATTTGATGCTAAATTAGTAAATTCTTTTAATTGTTCTCTTAAATTGTTTATATCCTCTATTGATTTTCTATAATTATCTAATTTTTCTTTTACTTTAATAAATTCCTTAAAATTTTTGTTAAATTCTATTATCTCATTAGAGTATTTCTCTATCTTTTCCAATAAATATTCATATTTTTCTAAATTTAATCTTTTATCCTCTTTTTTCTTAAAAAATGATATTATAGCCTTAAGCATTATGAGCCTCCCACTAATTCTCTATATATTTTCCATTTACCATCTTCCTTTTTCAAAATCAATTTTTTTATACTAACAGAATTTAATTTATTTGATTTATATTTCTGAATAAACTGAACCATAGAAGATAAGGAATCATATTTAAGTAAAACAATATCATCTAAATTCAACTCTATCCACTTTGTATTTTCAAATACTCTCTTTTTATATTCTCTCCATTGTTCTACATTCATTCCTTTTCCTACAAAATCCTTAGAATAAAAGGAAATATAAGAATCTATATTTTTATTCTGCCAAGAATCTCGCCATGCCTCTATCATTGATAAAATATTATTATAAAAATCATGAAATTCCTTTTTTACCCAATATTCTTCCTGATTTATGAAATTTGTATCTATAACCTCTGAAATCTTCATATCTAAATCTGGTAAAATTAAAACAGGTGTTAAGGTATCCACTAAAGAATATAATTCTTCTATCTCTTTATTTGATAACGCTATACATCCATTGGTATTTCTTACACCAGAATCTATCTCAACACCATGTATCCAAATACCATAACCTGTTCTTCCCTCTTTTCTATCCCATCTATTAGGATAATTTAAAACAAGGGCCCTTTTACCATATATGTTTGAAAATTTACTTGGATTATCTATTTTTTGTATTATAAAATAAATTCCCTCAGGGGTCTTTTTATCTCCCACCCTTTGCTTCTTACCCTCTATTTCTCCATAACCTATATTAAAATGCCTATATATCTTCCATTTCTTTTGACTTTCATCAAAAAATACAAGATATAACTGTCTATGCTTTTTTACAGCGATTATAATTCTTTTTGACTTTTTTACTATTTCCGGATAAACTCCTGGAGTATACAAATTTTTCTTTAAAAATCTATCAACTATTATAGCAGTCTTTTGAAATACACTATCAGGTATCCACCTACCATTTATTATAGTTATTGTATCCGTTTTATCATCCGATAGTAAAGAATCTAAAATAGTTTTTTTCTCTTCTTTTTCTATCTTTTTTAAAGTCTCAATATTAAGCTTATTTTCTCTTATAGCTGTTACTAAAGTATCTTTAATATGTTTTTTATCAGGTAATACTTTTTTTACGGTTTTTAATTTAGTAGTCTTTAATTTATTAGTATAGTTAGAATAATAAACAATAATATTATTTATTCTTGGTGTTACATATAAAAAAAATCCTCTTATCGCATAAACACCTGTCACTATTAAGGATATAAGTAAAAATAAGGTAATAAAATATACCTTTACCAAAAAAAAATTAATAAAAGCAAAAAATAATTCTATTTTCCTTAACTTTCTTTTTAAATTTAATTTAATCCAAAAAGCTATATATCTCATATATTACTACTCATACATGGGGAATTTCTTAGCAAATTCAACTACTTCATTATATATATTCTTTATTTCCTCCTCATTATTTATATTATCAACAACTCTCTTAATAAAATCTGCTACCTGAATCATCTCCTCTGGTCCCATTCCTCTAGTTGTCAAGGAAGGTGTTCCAAGTCTTATACCACTTGTAATAAAAGGTTTTTGCTTATCATATGGTATTGTATTTCTATTTGCGTTAATACCAGCCATATCTAGAGCTTTTTCAACCTCTTTTCCTGTTAGTCCTAACTTTGATACATCTACTAACATTAAATGATTATCAGTTCCTCCAGTTAAAACTGTAAATCCTCTATCAATTAAGGCTTGAGCCAATGTTTTAGCATTTTCAACTACTCTCTTTGCATACTCCTTAAACTCTGGCTGTAAAGCTTCCTTTAAAGCTACTGCTTTTGCTGCAATTATATGCATTAAAGGTCCACCTTGAATACCAGGGAAAACTATTTTATCTAATTTTTTTGCTATCTCCTCATCATTTGTTAATACCATACCACCTCTTGGACCTCTCAATGTCTTATGGGTAGTTGTAGTTGTTATATGTGCATAAGGAATTGGAGAAGGATGAAGACCTGCAGCCACAAGACCGGCAATATGAGCCATATCCACTACTAAATAGGCCCCTACTTCATCTGCTATTTCTCTAAATTTTTTAAAATCAATAACTCTTGGATATGCAGATGCTCCTGCTATTATAAGTTTTGGTTTATGTTTCTTTGCTAAATCCCTTATCATATCATAATCTAACATATAAGTCTCTGGATGAACCTGATATGATACTACTTTATATAATTTCCCAGAAAAACTCATAGGATGGCCATGTGTCAAATGTCCTCCATGGCTTAAATCCATACCCATTATTGTATCCCCAGGCTCAATTAATGCCATATATGCAGCCATATTTGCCTGAGAACCAGAATGAGCCTGAACATTAACAAATTTAGCCCCAAATAATTCTTTTGCCCTTTCAATAGCCAACTCTTCTGCAATATCAACCCATTCACATCCACCATAGTACCTTTTTTTAGGATAACCCTCTGCATATTTATTAGTTAAAACACTACCCATAGCCTCTAAAACAGCCTTTGATACATTATTTTCTGAAGCTATTAATTCTAAATGATTATTCTGACGAGATTTTTCTTTTTCTATAGCGTCATATATTTCTGGATCAACTTCTCTTAAAGAACTTTTGAAAAAATTATACATATCTATCCTCCTGTATTTTATATTTATGTTTATCGTTATTTTTTTATTCTACTAACTCATCAATCATATCTATTCTTATTTGATGTCTACCTCCTTCAAACTCTCCATCTAAAAATGTATCTACTATACTTTTAGCAAGTTCTGGTCCTACAACTCTACCACCCATTACTAAAACATTAGCATTATTGTGGGCTCTAGCCATTTTTGCTGTATATTCATTATAGCATAATGCTGCCCTTATTCCTTTATATCTGTTTATAGATATACTCATACCTATACCGGTTCCACACATTAAAATACCCAATGCTTCTTCATCGCTCAATATTTTTTGAGCTAACTTTTTAGCATATTCTGGATAATGAACACTATCCTTTGTATCTGTACCTAAATTTATAACTTCTATACCTTTTGATTTAAGATAATCAACTAAGATATTTTTTAAATCAACAGCTGCATGGTCATTAGCTATATATATTTTTTTTACCATTTTCTTTTCTCCTCTTTTTTAATTTTTTTATTTTAATTTTTTGATATTATTCCATTATTTTTTAGTTATTTTTTAGTGTAATTCTCAATTTTTTATCCATATTAATGATTAAAAAATAAAATAACATTTTATATAATTCAATAACTTAGTTTAAAATAGTTAAATTAATATCAAAAATTCTTGATTTATTGAAAAATACATTTTATTTTATTATACTTTAAATAAACTTTCAAACAAACAAATGAACACCTAAACGGAGGTTCGAAAAGTGATATCATATAAAGATTTAGGACTTGTTAATACTAAAGAAATGTTCAAAAAAGCTATGGCTGAAGGATATGCAGTACCAGCTTATAATTTCAACAACATGGAACAGCTTCAAGCTATAATTACAGCTTGTGTAGAAACTAGATCACCTGTAATACTTCAAGTATCAAAAGGTGCTAGAAATTATGCTAATCAAACATTATTAAGATATATGGCTGAAGGTGCTGTGAAAATGGCAAGAGAAATGGAAGAAAAATTGGGCTGTGATGAACCTATACCTATAGCACTACACTTAGACCATGGAGATTCTTTCGAACTTGCTAAGTCTTGTATTGATATGGGATTTTCATCTGTAATGATTGATGGATCTCACTTACCATATGAAGAAAATGTAGAATTAACTGCAAGAGTTGTTGAATATGCTCATAAATATGATGTAACTGTAGAAGGAGAATTAGGAGTTCTTGCTGGAATAGAAGATGATGTAGAAGCTGCAAAATCTATATATACTGACCCTGAACAAGTTGAAGATTTTGTTTCTAAAACAGGTGTTGATAGCTTAGCTATCTCTATAGGAACAAGTCATGGGGCTTATAAATTTAAACCAGAACAATGTGAGCTTATTGATGGGGTTTATGTACCACCTCCATTAAGATTTGATATCTTAGAAGAAATTGAAAAAAGACTTTCAGGATTTCCAATTGTACTTCATGGAGCTTCTTCTGTATTGAAGAAATATGTTGATATGATTAATCAATATGGAGGAAAATTAGAAGCAGCCATTGGAGTTCCAGAAGATCAATTAAGAAAAGCAGCTAAAAGTGCTGTTTGTAAAATAAACATAGATAGCGATGGAAGACTTGTTATGACAGGTATTATTAGAAAAATATTAGCTGAAAAACCACAAGAGTTTGATCCTAGAAAATATTTAGGGCCAGCTAGAGAAGAATTAATAAAAATGTATAAACATAAAAATATTAATGTATTAGGTTCTGCATGGAGATATGGAAATTGTAAAAATTTAGAAAAAGAAGATATTAAACTATAATATTCAATTAATATTAAACACTTTAAAAGGAGGAAAAATAATATGGCAGTAAGAGTTGCAATCAATGGATTTGGTAGAATAGGAAGACTTGCATTCAGACAAATGATCAATGATCCTGAATTTGAAATAGTAGCATTAAATGATTTAACAAATGCTGCTACACTTGCTATTTTATTAAAATATGATAGTATACAAGGTAAATTCTCTGAAACAGTTGATGTTGATGGAGATACTTTAATAGTTAATGGAAAAAGAATTAAAGTATATGCAGAAAAAGATCCTGAAAACTTACCATGGAAAGAGTTAGATGTTGATATAGTTATTGAATCAACAGGTCTTTTTAGAGACAAAGAAAAAGCTTCTAAACACTTAAAAGCTGGTGCTAAAAAGGTTATTATCTCTGCTCCAGCAAAAGGTGATATACCAACAATAGTATATAATGTTAACCATAATATTTTAACAGGTGATGAAGATATTATTTCTGGAGCTTCTTGTACAACAAATTGTTTAGCTCCTATTGCTAAGGTATTAAATGATAAATGGGGTATTAAGAGAGGTTGGATGACAACAGTTCACGCTTATACAAATGACCAAAGAATATTAGATGCTCCACATAGAGACTTAAGAAGAGCAAGAAGTGCAGCTATTAACATTATCCCAACATCAACAGGTGCTGCTAAAGCTATCGGTCTTGTTATTCCTGAACTTGCAGGAAAATTAGATGGTATTGCTATGAGAGTACCTGTTGCTACAGGTTCTATTGTTGACTTAGTAGTAGAAGTTGAAAAAGAAGCTACACCAGAAGAAATTAATGCTGCAATGAAAGAAGCTGCTGAAGGAGAATTAAAAGAAACATTAAAGTATGTAGAAGATCCTATTGTATCTTCTGATGTAATTGGAGAAACAGCTGGATCTATCTTTGATGCTCAATCTACAAAGGTTATTGATGGAACACTTGTTAAGGTATTATCTTGGTATGATAATGAAAACTCATATGTTAGTCAATTTGTAAGAC
>JAMORN010000121.1 GCA_027063545.1 bacterium
CTTTGCTCTATAAACTTTTAGATTATTTTCTGAAGCAATAAAATCAGAAAGCATTGATGTTGAAAGATTAACAACTATATCACTTCTCTTCTTATTTAAAAAGCCTAAATAAGCTAAAGGAAGTGTGTACTCCTCACTTAAAACCCCAAGTTTTTTATCTACCAAAACAAGCCTATCACCATCTGGATCTAAAGCAAAACCTATATCAAGATCTTTTTCCCTTACTAAATTCTCTAAATCCCTTAATGAATCCTTTGTAGGCTCTGCCACTCTCCCAAAAAATCCTGTAATTTCAGTATTAACCTCAAAAATACTCCAATCTAAATAATCCTCAAAAAACTCTCTCAAAAGAAAAACTCCTGAAGAATTTACTGTATCAATCCCTACTTTTAATTTTAGTTCTTTAATTTTTTCTATATCAATAATTTTTGTTTTTATTATATTCTCTATATGATTCTTATTTGCCAAATTATACTTTTTATACCTCCCAAAACTATCATATCTTTTGTACGAAATAGAAAACTCTTTATTCAACATTAAATTAATCTCATCTTGAGATAAAAACTCCCCATTTTTATTTAAAAACTTTAATGCATTCCATTCTATTGGATTATGACTTGATGTTATTATTATCCCTCCATCTGCCTTTAGTTTTTTTACATTAATCTCAACCGTTGGTGTAGTAACAAGGTCTAAATCAATTACATCAATGCCATAAAAATTTAATATAGAAATAACTAAATTCTTTATTGCCTCTCCTGTAATTCTAGAATCTCTACCTATAACAACAGTTTTTGGCTGAATATAGTTTATATACTTCTTTAAATAATCTATTAAAACCTCTGGGGTTAAACTCTCTCCAACAATACCTCTCAATCCTGATACAGAAAACTTTAAACTCAAAAAACTCTCCTTTATTCTAAAAATTTATCCATATTTTCAACAATCTTTTTAGCAAACTCAGATGTCTTTACAGTTGTTGCCCCCTCCATTTGTCTTGCTAAATCATAAGTTACATACTTAGATTTTATTGTATCTTCCATTGCCTTATATATAAGATTAGCAGCCTCATACCATCCAATATGCTCAAGCATCATAACACCTGAGAGTATCAAAGAACCAGGATTTACCTTATCCTGCCCTGCATATTTTGGAGCCGTTCCATGGGTTGCCTCAAATAAGGCTACCTCATCTGAGATATTAGAACCTGGTGCCATTCCAAGACCACCAACCTGTGCTGCTAAAGCATCAGAAATATAATCCCCATTTAAGTTGGTTGTTATAATTATATCGTATTCATCAGGTCTTATAAGTATTTGCTGAAACATAGCATCTGCTATTCTATTTTTTATTAAAATTTTTCCTTCTGGAACTTCTGCTCCGTTTAAATCTTCTTCAAAAACAACTACATCAGAAAACTCATCTCTTGCAACCTCATAACACCAATTTTTAAAATATCCTTCTGTATATTTCATTATATTACCTTTATGCATAACTGTTATTGAACGCCTTTTATTCTTGATAGCATACTTTATTGCCATTCTCATAAGCCTTTTGGTCGCAAACTCAGATATTGGCTTTAATCCCAAGGAAGCATCTTCTCTTAATTCTATATTAAACTCCTTCTTTAAAAACTCTTTTATCTTTTTTAAATCCTCATCATCTTTATCCCACTCAATTCCTGCATAAACATCCTCTGTATTTTCTCTGAAAACTACCATATTAACCTTTTCTGGATGCTTTACCGGTGCTCCAACACCTTCAAAATATCTTACAGGTCTTATACAGGCGTATAAATCAAGAACCTGTCTTAGTGTTACATTTAGCGATCTAATTCCTCCGCCAACTGGGGTTGTTAAAGGTCCTTTTATTGCTACTTTGAAATATCTTATTGCTTCAAAAGTTTCATCTAAAATCCATTCTCCTGTTTTATTATAACACTTCTCTCCCGCAAAAATCTCCATCCATTTGATACCTTTTTTCCCTCCATAGGCCTTTTCAACAGCACTATCTAATACTAACTTTGTTGCTCTCCATATATCTGGACCAATACCATCTCCTTCTATAAAAGGAATTATAGGCTTATCAGGAACCTTTAACTCTCCGTTTTCTACCTCTATTACTTCTCCATCATTTGGAATCTGAGAATATTTTAACTCTATCATACTATACCTCTCCATTTTTTATTTTATTTAATACATAAACCAAAATTCCACCTGCTTTATAATACTCTACCTCTACTTCTGTATCAAGCCTTGCTTTTACATTAAATACTATTTCTCTTCCGTCTTTCTTTACCCCTCTAACTTTTAAAATCTTTCCTGGCTCTATATCTTCTATTCCTTCTATATAATACTCCTCTTTACCGTCTAAACCTAAACTTCCATAATTCTCTCCATTAATAAACTCAAGTGGAAGAACACCCATTCCTATTAAATTACTTCTATGAATCCTTTCAAAAGACTCTGCAATCACTGCCTTTATTCCCAATAACATTGTACCTTTTGCTGCCCAATCACGAGAAGAACCTGTTCCGTATTCCTTTCCTGCTAAAACTATTAAAGGAATACCCTCTTTTTGATACTCTACTGCAGCCTCATAAACTGTCATCTCTTTACCTTCTGGTAGTTTTAGAGTATATCCCCCTTCCTTTGGAGCAACAAGTTTATTCTTTATTCTTACATTTGCAAATGTACCCCTTACCATTACCTCATGATTTCCTCTTCGTGATCCATAAGAATTAAAATCTTTAGGATCAACACCATTTTCTATTAAATATCTTCCTGCTGGAGAATCTTTAGGTATAGCCCCTGCTGGAGATATATGATCTGTTGTTACACTATCACCTAATACTAATAACACTCTTGCCTTTTTTATATTCTTTACGTTATAATCTCTATCCATTATGTCAAAAAATGGAACCCTCTTTATATAGGTAGATTTCTTATCCCAATCATAGGTATCACCCTCTGGGACATCAAGTTCTTGCCAATGATGTGTTCCTTCTAAAATCTTTTCATACTTCTCTTTGAAATACTCTTTTTTCAATGCTAAAGAAAGATACTCTTTTATCTCCTCCATTGAAGGCCATATATCCTTTAAATAGACAGGGTTTCCATCTTTATCCTCTCCTATCGGTTCACTATCAAAATCAATATTAATTCTTCCTGCTAAGGCAAAAGCCACAACAAGAATAGGCGAGGCTAAAAAGTTTGTTTTTACCTTGGAATGAATTCTTGCTTCAAAATTTCTATTTCCAGAAAGAACAGAACTTACTACCAATGAATTCTCATCTATTGCTTTTTCTATATCCTCTGCTATTGGCCCACTATTTCCTATACATGTTAAACAACCATAACCTACAATATTAAATCCTAACTTCTCTAAGTAAGAAAGAAGATTTGCCTCTTTTAAATATTTTTCAACAACCCTAGAACCAGGTCCAAGTGATGTTTTTACATAACTTTTTACCTTAAGTCCCTTTTCTACAGCCTTCTTTGCTAAAATACCTGCGCCTATCAATAAGGTTGGATTTGATGTATTTGTACATGATGTGATTGATGCAATAACAATAGAACCATCTTTTAAAGTCTCTCTCCTTCTCTCTAACTTCACCTCTCTTATCTTTTCCACATTAAACTTTTTTAATATTTCCTTCTCAAACTTTTCCTTTAAATTCTTTAAAACAATTCTATCCTGGGGCCTTGATGGTCCTGCAACTGCTGGTTCAATTCTGCTTAAATCAACCTCTATCACCTTATTATATTCCCTTTTCTCATCATTACCATCATAAAATAGACCATTCTGCTTAGTATAAGCCTCAACAATCTCAGCAATATCATCTCTTGCAGTTAATCTCAAGAAATTAATTGTCTCTTCATCAACTGGACAATAACCTGCTGTTGCTCCATATTCTGGAGCCATATTTGCTAAAATTGCTCTATCTGGTAAAGAGAGTTTTTTATAACCCTCTCCAAAATACTCAACAAACTTCTCAACAACACCCTCTTTTCTTAAAAGTTCAACTATATATAAAACTAAATCTGTTGGGGTAACCCCTTCTTTTAACTCTCCAACAAGTTTTACACCAACAACCTGAGGAAGTTTCATATAATAAGGCTGGCCTAACATAACAGCTTCTGCCTCAATTCCACCAACACCCCAACCTAAAACACCTATACCATTTATCATTGTGGTATGAGAATCTGTCCCTATTACTGTATCTGGATATAATACCCCATCCTTTTCTCTAACAACCTTTGCAATATATTCAAGGTTAATCTGGTGTATAATACCAGAGCCTGGTGGAAAAATTCTCATATTATTAAAGGCTTTTTGTGCCCATTTTAGAAGTCTATATCTTTCACTATTTCTCTCAAACTCTTTATCCATGTTCTTTTCTAAGGCATCATTTGTCCCGTAGAAATCAACCTGAACAGAGTGATCTATTATTAAATCAACATCAACTAGAGGATTTACTTTTTTAGGATCTCCTCCTAACTCTTTAATTTTATCACGAGCAGAAGCCAAATCAACAACTGCTGGCACACCTGTAAAATCCTGCATTATTACCCTTGCTGGATAAAATGGGATCTCAACAACCTTATTAAAATTTTTATCAAAACCTAAAACCTCATTTATATGCTCTTTTTTTACAATTCTATCATCATACTTTCTCAATAAATTTTCCAATAAAACCCTAATTGAAAATGGAAGTTTTTCTATATTATAGTCCTTTATGGAATAATAAGTATAACTTTTATTACCTATTGAAATATTCTTTTTCTTCATATCAATCTAGCCTCCCTGTATATTATAAATTCTTAACATAATTATAAACTGGCAATTCTGTTTTAATATATGCTTTTAAAATTCCATTTAAATCAAAAATATATATACCGCTGTTACCTTCGCTATCTGTACCACCTGTAATAATATAAGAATCAAAAAGTTTTAAACTAGTAATACTATAATCTAAACTTGTGATAACATTAAGTTTCCCATCAGAAATTTTGGCAATTCTACCAGAAAAGCCTGTAGATGTCCAATTACCAACAATTGTATATATATTCCCTTCAGCATCTATATCCAAAAATTTTACATTTATACTATTATTTTCATCATCTTTATACACAATCTCAACACTATCTGTTTGAGGATCAAATCTTAAAATACCTCCATCACCTCCTAAAAGATAACTTCCTACACAAATAAAGTAGTATTTATTATCATACTCAATAAAATCACTTACAGGATTGTTTATTGGTAATTGTATGGTATCTACTACTTTCAACGTTTTTAAATCTATTTTTAATATTTCACTAGGCTTTTCTGATACCCATGTAGTATCATTTAAATTTTGTAATGTAATATAATAATAATCACCATACACAAATCCATGATCTGGATCTGGATTGAAATTATATACTAAAGAAATAGTATCCATTAAAGACATATCATCCATTCTATAAAAAGCAATTTCTCCTTTATTATACATAGGTATAATTAAAGTATTATTATAAATATCTAAATCATAAGGATTATTATAATTAGATAAAGATAACTCTTCTATCTCAGAAAGTGTGTCTCCTTTAATTTTAAACTTCATTAATGTTGCTGGTGATTCCATATTTCTATTTAGAATAATAAGTAAAGAATCTATTCTGTACCCTATAGGATCTCCAGATAACTTTATTCCATAACTAAAACCTGATAAAGAAGTATCTTCTATTATTTTAAACAAAAGCCCTGTTGAATAATCTGTTAAAACAACATATAATTCCTTTTTTTTAACATTATCTAAATCTTGCATATTTAGATTTACGGTATCTAAGGTAGAATCTTCTCCCGCTACTGGATTTGTATTATCTTCTGAAGATGAACACGAAAATATAGTAGAGTTTATTAAATATAAAATTAATATAAATAAAACCCAACTAAATCTTTTCATATATACCTCCTTATTTGTTTTATTTTTTTAACTTTTTTCAAAAAAAAATAAATTTAATAACCTATAATCTCAAATATCTTTTCTACTATTTGAGAAATACTATAACTATCAAAACATCTATAATCTCCATATTTACAACTTTTTTCTCCATGTAAGGAGCAAGGTGAACATTTTAAATTACTATAAAAATTATATCCATTTAATACTTTAAAACCTAAATCCGGATGCGTCGGACCCCATAATGTTATTGTATAAATTCCTAAAGCTTCAGATAAATGTTTTACCCCACTATCAGAGGTAATAACTATTTTTGCTGAAGAAATCACTTGTGAAAAATCTAAAATATCCTTTATAATATATTTCTTTTCGTTTTTAAAGTAGCAATCTTCTACTATTTTTATTTCTGTTTCTATACCTGATATTAAAATATTCTTTATTTCTCTATTTTTTAACTCCTTTATTATTCTTTCCCAATAGAAAAATGGATAGGTCTTTTGTCTTTTACTAGCAAATGGATGAATTAATACATCAATAGTTTTTAATATATTATTATCTTTTAGTTGTAAATAAGGTCTTTTATATTTTTCTATATCATTATAATCAAATAAAATAAATCTTAAACTTTCAAAATATTTTTCTATAAGATGTTTATTATCTGGATTCTTTTTAAATATATGTCTATATAATCTATTTGAATTATAAGTATAATATTTTAGAGGATATTTTAACCTAAATAAATATGTTTTTAACTTCTTCTGTAAATCTATTATATAATCATATTGTTGAGTATGAATAATTTTAAAAAAAATTTTAAAAAAATCTTTTGTATCTTTAAAGTAAAAAACTTGGTTAATAAAATCTTGAATTTCAAATATTTTATAGTATTGCTTCTTAGTTAAAAAATCTACAATAAATCCTTTATCTGATAAATATTTCAGTAGAGAACTACTTAAAATCACATCTCCTAGGGCAGAATACCTTATAATTAGAACTTTTTTCATATTTTTAAAATATCTTTTTTTTTTAATGTAAAATAGTTTATTTTATAGTTGTATGAAAGAAAAAAGAGAATATCAAGTATATATTGTAGGTACTCCAATAGGAAATATCGAAGATATTTCTATTAGAGCTGTTAATATATTAAAAAACGTTGATGAAATTTATTGTGAAGATACTAGGGTATCTAAAAAACTACTATCTTATTATGGAATAAATAAAAAATTATTCTCATATAATGACTTTAATGAAGATAAAAAAAGTGAAGAAATTATAAAAAAAGTGAAATTAGGTAAAAAAATAGCTCTTATTTCAGATGCCGGAATGCCTGTTATATCAGACCCAGGATATAAATTAGTAAAAAAAATGATTAAAGAAAATATTGAATATACAGTTGTTGGAAGTACTTCAGCACTTATTAATGCTTTAATCCTTTCAGGATTACCTCCAAATAACTTTATGTTTGTAGGCTTTCTACCCAAGAAAAAAGGAAAAAGATTTGAAAAATTGAGTTACCTTTTATCTCTAAATACTACTATTATAATATATGAATCACCTTATAGACTAGATTTATTAATAAAAGAATTGTATAACTTAAATAAAAATATTATTTTAGTAGTGGTAAAAGAGACAACAAAATTATTTGAAAAAGTTTATAGAGGCAAGGTTGTTGATTTTTTTGAAGGAAATATAAAAATAAAAAAAAAGGGAGAGTTTGTAGTTTTATTTAATCCTGAAATAGATGAAATATAAACTATGGAAAGAAAAACAAAATTAGAGAGAAAAACTAGAGAAACAAATATTTCTGTTGAAGTTAATCTTGATGGTAAAGGTAATTATAATATAGATACACCTATAGGTTTTTTAAATCATATGTTAGAATTATTTTCTAAGCATTCTTTGATAGATTTAAACATAAAGGCAGAAGGTGATATTCATGTTGACTATCATCATCTAGTAGAAGATTTAGCTATTGTAATGGGAAAAGCTATAAACGAGGCTTTAGGAAAAAAGGAAAAAATAGAGAGATATGGTTTTTTTATCTTACCTATGGATGAAAGCTTAGTAGAAGTAGTTGTTGATTTAAGTGGAAGGCCTTATCTAGTATATAATGTAAAAGTTAGTAGAGAAAAAATAGGAGATTTTGATACAGAACTTTTTAAAGAATTCTTTATTGCTTTTACTCATAATATAAAGGCAAATATACATATAAATTTGAAATATGGTGAAAATACTCACCATATATTTGAAGCTGTATTTAAAGGTTTAGCAAAAGCTTTAAGAATGGCAATAACAATAAATCCAAATATAGAAGGTATAAATTCAACAAAAGGTATTTTATAAGGGGGATAAAGATATGAAAATAGCAA
>JAMORN010000122.1 GCA_027063545.1 bacterium
AACTACTAAGGATATATTAGGAGAAAAAGAAGTTAATTGAAAAAAAGTTTATTTTGTTCCTAATTTTTTGATAGGAAAAATTTTAAATTTTTAGTTAAAAATGGATAGTAAATGTATTTTAATTGACTAACTTTATGAATAGTTGCACCATCTTGGTGACCAGCAAGATTTTATTCTAAAAGATTAGAAAAGTGTATAAAAAATGCTAAAAAATTGAAATTTAAGCTTAAATTTATGAAACACTCTTTAAATAGTAATTGATATATTTCGGATTCTCCTCAAAATAGAGCAGAGGATATACATCAGGCTTTTGTTGATCCAGAAGTAGATATTGTAATGACTATGATATGAGGAAATCATTCTTTGCAAGTACTTAAATATTTAGATTATGATTTAATTAAAAGAAACTTTAAACCTTTTGTTGGTTTTTCTGACATAACGGTGCTTCATTATGCAATAATTTCTCAAATATGAAAACAAACATATTATGGTCCAGCCTTTATGACACAATTTTGAGATTTAAGAAAAGAATTAGTAAACTATACATTTTGATATTTTGAAAAAGTTGTTGTGAAAAAGCAAAGGAATGTAATAGTACAATCAAGTAAGTATTATATAGATGATTTTGTAGATTGGGCTGAAGAAAGCAGATATAGAAAGCTTTATGTTAATAAATGACAACGGTGGCTTAAAAGATGAAAAGCAATTTGACAGATAATATGATGATGTATACCTTCATTGAATCGGGTATTAGGAACAAGATATTGGATAAGTCCAAAAGATAAGATATTTTTTATAGATATACCTGAAGGACATTGTAGAATAGATGAATGATTGGAGATTCCAGATGTAGATGCTTGTTTTGCACAATTAGATAATGTTGGATTATTTGACGAAATAAAGGGATTGGTAATATCGATTCCTTATAGGTATACTGAGAAAATGAAAAAAGATTTTGAAGATTTGATTTTATATTATACGAGGTGAAAAGATTATCCTATCTTGATGGATGTTAATATATGACATATAGATCCTATTGTAAGTATTCCATATTTGTCTAATGTTTTATTAGATTCAGAGAAAGATTTATTTGTTTTAAATTGTGAAAAAACTTGAAAAGTAGGATAAAATTATTATAAGTCAATAGATACAATATAAATATTGAAACAAAAACAAAACTCCTGGAAAGATGATAGAAAATCCAGGAGTTTTTTATTGTAAAAAGATTTATAATATAACAAAGAGGGAATGGAAAAGAGGAAGGGTATAGAAAAAGGTAAGAGGCTAATATCTAGTGTATTGATAGCGACAACTTTATTTACGAGTTGTTGATGATGAGGTGGATGATGAGGGTGAGGAGTTGAGGGAAGTAGTGTGGGAATAAGTGTGACGAATAGTGATTTTCGAGGTAATCAGCAAAATATAGAAGATGAAGACAGTAAGATAGTGTATTGAAAAATAATAGATGATCCATTAGAAGGGTCAGAAGTAAGAATAAAGACAGTAGATGGTTATACATTGTATGAGACGAGAACGGATGGAAGATGAGTATTTTGAGTAGATGTAGAGGAATTAAGAAAAAAATTAGATGAATTTTATGGGAAAGATGTAGATGTAAATAAGGTAAAGTTGGTAATAGAAGCAGAGGGGTGAGTAGAAATATATACTAGGGACAAATTTAAAGGTAGGATGATGACAATAAAGTTAGAAGGAGAAGGTTTAGAAGATATTGTAGTAAATCCGTTATCAACAAAATTAGTAGAAGAGGTAAAGATTCAATGATATAGATTAACAGAGCTGAATAGGCAAATAGTAGAGCAAGTTATTAAGAATTTGCAGACGAAATATGGATATATGTATGATGTAGATGGAGATTGAAAAATAACGATAAAAGATTTTAATAGATATGATCCAGATGAATATGATAGTGGATTAGAGGATAGTTTGAGAGATGAAGGATATTTTAAGAAATTAAAGAAGTGAGAGGAAAATATAGACACTACAGAAGATAATTTTGAAAAAATAAGGGAAGTAGTAGAAAAGTTTATTAATACTAATGAGGATATAGATGACTCTAAAATAAAAGAGATAAAAAGTAAAGAAGAATTGATAAAGGAATTGGAGGCTAAATTGAAAAAGATAGAGGAAGAGATAGAAAGATTAAATAAGGAGATACAAGAGTTGAAAGATAAGTTAAACAATGATTCTGGTAGTAAAGAGATATTGGAAGCGATAGAACAGTTGGATGCGAAGAGAGAGGAATTATTAGCAGAGATGTGAGAGATAAAATATTTGTTAAATAAAGAGACTTTAACAGAAGAAGAGATAAAGGAGGCAATATGATTAATTAATTGAAACAGAGTGAAAAGGATAACAAGGGGTGTGAGTTATGGAGTATATAGATTAGTTAAAGGGGAAGAAAATTTAGAAAATAAGAAAGAAGAACTAGCCAAGCAGTTAAATAATTTGGAAAAGATAAAGGAGGTGTTAGAGGGAGAGATAGAAAATATAAAGGAAAATATAGAGAAATTAGGAAAAGAAATTCAGGATAAAGAAATTCAGGATAAAGAAATTCAGATTAAAGAGATAGAAAAAGGAGTTGAGCAGATAAATAGTCAGATAAAAGATTTAGAGGAAGAGTTGAAGAGATACGAAGAAGATAGAGCTAAAGCTAAAGAGTATTTAGATAGACGGAATAGATTGTTAGCTCAAATAGAAGATGTAAAAGAGAATATGGATTATTGGTTTGAAGAAGATGGTAAATACTCTGAAGAATATTTTGATAAGAGACGAGAGTTGGGTATATTGGATAGTATACCAGGATGATATGAATATAAGTTTTTTGAAAAAAGATGGGAATATAAGGGTTATAATATATTGGTGGAATGATATAGACAAAATAGAGATACCCAAACTCCATTTATACTTGTATTATATATAAATTGAGAAAGAAGAGATAGTGAAACGTTATATGTAGAGAATATTTCTGAGGTTAGCAATAAAGTTAGTTGATATAACGATTATATAAAGGTAATGATAGACTGGGATATAGCATACGAAAAATATAAAGACTATAAAGTTAGATATGATAAATTGATAAATCAGAAAGAAGAGCTAAAAGAAGAGATTTTAAGATTTGTAAAAAAATATGAAAAAGAAGATTGAACATATTATTCGATACCGGAGTTAATAAATAGAACTAAAGAAGAAATAAGTAATAGAAGAAAGGAAAAGGATGATAAATTAAGTCTGATAAGAAGGATAAAAGAAGATAAAGAGAGGTTAAAGTCAAAAATGGAACAGTTAAAGGAGGAATTAGAACAAAAGAGAAGAGAATTATTAGAGATACAAGAAAAGATAAATAAGATAAAAGAGAAATTAACGCAGTATCAAGTGATAGTGAAGGAAGAAATGACTAATATAGAGGATTATCTTGCATTTTCAGCAAATAGTAATTTAGAAGAAATTACAAATCAGATTAAGGATAAAGAAGAACAAAAAAAAGAGTATCAGAAACAAGAAGAGAGTATAAAAAATCAAATAGAGAAGAATAGATTAACAAATGAATTAAGACAGGATGATCCGTTATATTATGATGAAAATAAAAGAGAGTATATTTATGATATAAATCAAATACCATCGAATCCTACGAGGCTTATAGGGTGATTAAGATATTGAAGTGAATGATATATGAGGACACCATATACAATATATATAAAATATGGGATAAATGGTGATGGTAGTAATTATCCTGCGAAGGTATGGGTAGAATATGTAGATGGGGAAGGGGTGAAGATATATAAGGAGGAGATAGTGAACAATTATGAGTATAAGGAGTATATAAAATGGAAGTTGAAGGAGGAGATAGAGAATAAGTTGAGATCTCAGTTTGTAGAGGAGGGACAGTTGAATGTAGGTTGAGAAAAGGTAAGGTATTGGATAAGAAAGGATGATAGTTGAAAATGTTGGGGATGGTATGAGTGGAGGGATATTTTATATAGAATTAAATGATTTTTGGACAAAAAAGGACTGATAAAGCAGATAGAGACAGAAGTTTTAAATATGCAAAAAGAGCTAAAGGAAGAAACAACAGAGATAAATATATATGATTATTTTAGATGGTGATGGATGTGATTTAAAGATGAATTAGGAATATATAATTTAGATATACCAATGTGATATTGTAAAGTAGAATGAAAATATGAAAATATAAGAGAAGAGTACATGAAAGGTATGGAGCAAGTAGTAAATGATGATGAGATAAAGAAGGAGATGAAAGATATAATAATAGAAATGTGAAATAAAATATGAAAATGATATAAAGATGGTTTAAAGGATAGTATAAAAGATACTTTCGATGTTTTGTGAACGATTGAAGGTTTGGCAGAAATAGCGGAATGAACTTGGAATTGAATGGTAGAATGTGTAGGTATAAGTATAGATTTGGCAGGTAGTACTGTGTTTAGTGGAATAGAAAAATTATGTTGATGGATAGGAAATAGTTGGTGTGAAGAGAAGGCGAGAACATATAGAGAGACATTTGAATGGAATTTGCAAGTGAAAGATGAAGAAATAAAGAGAGTGATAGATGAAGTTAAATGGTTTCTAACGGAATTAGATATAGATATAAAGGATGAAGAGATTTGATATGTATGAGGTTATACAACGTGAGTATTAGTATGATGAGCGTTAGTATGAAGTATAACAAAACAACCTAGTGTAGTTAGAGCTGTTATGATGAGAGTATTATGAAGAAATAAAGTAATAGTGAAGATAATTAAAAGAGCGATTAGAAAGAAAGATTATGGATGGATAAAGAAGAATAAATTGAGATTAGAGCAATTATTATGAGTGGAAGATAGTGGTAGATTATGGGAGGTAGGTATGGAGATATTTAAGAAAATGGAGAAGAATGAGATATTAGACTATATAAAGCAGTTAAAAGAGATAAAATCTTGAGAAGACTTGATAAATGTAGCAAGAAGAGTAGAGTATAGATTAGATCCAAGGATAGAGTGATGAGCGATAAAGGTGAAATGAGATTATGGATGAGCATGGAATATAATAGGGAAATTGGAGAAGAGTGGATGGAGATATTTAGAGAAAGAATCGGATAATTTTAGATGAGTAATAGTATATGAGAGTCCGAATGGGAGGTGGAAAGTGAATTTAAGGGAAGTGAGTAATAGTGAGGAGAAATTTGAAAGAGCAGGGTATAAGGTAGAAGCTACAATAGATGTGATTGAGATTAAATGAAGTGATAAATATAAAACGGAAATAAAATTTATAATGTTAAAGGAATAAGACTATGGAAAGTAGATATAAATTTTTAGAAAATCCATTTGATAAGAATAATAGTTTAGAGGAAGAATATATACATTATAGGTCAGTAATAGAATACAAATTAAATAATGGGGAAATACCTTATTTAGATTGGTGGATAATATTTTTTCAGAGGAAACTAAAAAAAATGGGGATAGATTATAGAAGAGATGTAGATATATTGCCTTATGTATTAGAATATATCTGAGAGCTAATAAAGGAGAAGAAGGTGAAGGTGAATAAGATAGGGATAGAGGAGTATGATGAGCCTAGGAAGGAGAAGGTGAAGGTAGGGATAGATCCGGATACATGAGAAGATATAATAAAGGAAGTGGAAGTAAGATTTAGGCGGATAGATGAATGAGTATTAGATCCGTGTGAGATAGAGGATGAAAAGGAGTTAGAGAGAAAGGTAGAGGAATGGAAGAGTAAAACATATGAGTTATATAAGTATTTATTGAAAAAATATGGCAATGATGCTGCGGAATATCTGTTATATATTTTGGAAATAAGAAGGACTACATGTTATGAATGAGAGATAAGGATAGAGTAGGCCTATGAAAGAGGCTTTTTTTTTGAGTTAAAATTAGGAATCAAATATATAGAATTCAGATGAAATGTAAAACTAAGTATAGCAGAAGCTAGGTTAATGTTAGAAGCAATAAGAGATCAACTTTTGCAAACATTAAAAGGTATAAATGATATAAAAGATGTGAAAGACTTAATAAGATTAGCAGAAAAATATCAATATCTGGATCCATTGATAGAAAAGAACGTGATATTTGTAAAATGAGATGAGGAATGAGCAATAAAGATAATAGAAAAATTTAGCTACTTTTTTATTGTGATGAAGAGGATTATTTTAAATGAATGAAAGTTTTTCAAAATTAATCGTAAGATTTCAAGAGAAGTGTACCACTTTAAGAAATAAGATTAATTCTAGTATTAAAGAACACTTTATAAGCAGTTAAAAAGTTGTATATTTTTCTAGGCATTAAGTTTATTATATGTTAATATTATGCACCATCAAGATTTTTGTTTTCATTGTAGTTGGTTGTTAGGTGTTAAATATTTTTATTTTATTTATCTTGGTGGTGCACTTCAAATTTTATTTAGATTAGCTTTTTCTAAATATTTGACAATTTTTTTAAAATAATTATAAATAAATTAATGAAGATTTTAAAAATTTAACTAATTTTGCTATGTCAGAATTACAAAAAAATCAAGAAATTGAAAGACAACCTGAGACAAAAAAAAGTAAAATTTTTGGGATTAAAAAACAATTAGCAGCACTTTTAGCAGCAATATGAATATGAGTTTCAGGAGCAGTTGATAATGTAGGAAAGGTGATAATACCTTCAGCGTACGGAACTGAGGTTAAAACTTATAAACAGATAGAAGATAAGTTGAAGAATTTACAGCCTTGACATTTTTTGATAGTAAAATTATCTTCTAATGAATTAAAGGAATTAAAGAAGGATTTAAAAGATTGATATGAAATTTCTGTTCTAAAAGATGGAAGAGTAAAAATTATTAGAGTGAAAGAAAAAGGAAATGAGAAAGATTTGTTAAGTTGATTAGATAATTTATCTATGTCAGATGATGAATTGAAGCAAATATCATGATTAGATAAATTAGAAAAAAAAGTTTCTCATATAGAAAGATTAGCGATAATGAGTCCGACACGGAGTATAGATTTGGTGGTATGAAAGTTTGAAGAATTATTTAAACAAAAAAAATATGATGAAATAATTAAATTGTTGAAAGATGCTTATAAAGCAAATAGTGTAGAAAGTTCTTATGTAGATAGAAAAGAGTGAGAATTATATTTTTGAAAGGATAAACAAGGATGAGTTTGGAAAAATTTTATAGAGATGACAGAAAAAAGATTAAAGACTGTATCTGATAAAGGTGAAAAAAAGAAGTTGGAGGAAATTTTAAACTTATTAAAAAATATAAGAGAAATAGTAAAATTTAAAGATTATGATTTAGCATAGTTAGATTTTTTCTCATGAATTTTGAAAAAATAGAACAAATACAAAAATGAAATGAATGAACTGAAAAAAAGGAACATTCATTGTTTTCTGAGTTGGAAAATAAGAATAATATTTCAAAAGATTTTTTTGAAAATCAGATAAATAACTTCTTAAATAAAGAATGAATTGTGTGAAAACAAATTTTTGAAAATTTTTTAAAATTCTTAAAGAAAAATAATTTATATGATGTAAAAGATGTTATAGCCTCTACGTATTTAATTAGTAAAATTATTGATTTAAAGAGTCCCCAAGAAGCTAAAAAAATTTTTTATTTGTTAATAAATCGTAAATCTAGTAAATTGTTAGTTTTATTAGGAAAATTTTCTCAATATGTAGATAAAGCTTATATCTACTATAAGCAGTTAAAAAATGTAGAAACAATTAGTAGATCAAAGTTAGAAAAACAATGAATTAATGCAGAAACTGCTAATAATCGATTTTCGGAAGTTTTTAAAATTTTTAAACAGGATGAGTATTTAAAAAAGTATTTTGAAAATATAGAAAAGTGAAAAATAAAGGTTTTTGAAGAATTGCTTAATATAATAATAAATAAAGTAAAATCTTTTGGTAATGATCAGATAAAATTAACTGAATTAGTTAGTTGAGAAAAGTTAAATGAAGTAAAAATTTTTTTAGAAACTTTATTTAAGGGAAGGATAGACCAAATCTCTTTAGACGAAGTAAAAACAAAATTTATTTTTTTATCTTTAAAGCAAAGAGTAGCTAGTACTACTCCTAAATATCAACAATCTATTGAAACTCAAGCCCAACAAATTTCAGAAAAATATGGAATATCTCAAGATGAGGCATTTATATATGTATTTAATAAGTTCTACCAAGAAAATCAACAATTTGCTAACAAAATATGAGAGATACCTTCTCAATATAAATGATTGATAGAATCTATTACTAAGAAAGTAGAAGAGCAAATAAAAGTTTCTG
>JAMORN010000123.1 GCA_027063545.1 bacterium
TATTCTCTACCTCTACATACGCCTTTAAAATAGAGTTAATGCCAACAATGGTTGGAGGTAATATAGGAAGAAAATTACTGCTATTTTTCATAATTTTTAATCTACTATTAATGTATCTGAATAAAAGAAATGTTTTGGATTTACTTGTTTATTATAAATTCTTACTTCGTAGTGTAAATGAGCTCCTGTAGATATACCAGTATTACCAATTTCTCCTATCTTTTGCCATCTTTTTACAACATCTCCTTCTTTAACAAAAATTCGGTGTAAATGAGCATAAACTGTTTTATACTTATTATTATGCCTAATTATTATTATATTACCATAACTTTTAGAATAATAAGCCTTTTCAATTATTCCATCAGCAGTAGCAAAAACAGGAGTGCCAACTTCTCCGGCAATATCTAAGCCTTTATGAAATTCATAAGTTCCATATAAAGGATGTATACGCCATCCAAATCCGGATGTAATATGAGTATTTTCTTTAGGACAAGGGAATATAGAAGGCTTTGTTTCTATTTCAAAATTTTTTTGTTTTAGATTTTGAAGGATTTCATATTTTTTATGACTTAAATATCTTAAAAAGTTGTAATTTATATCATATACCATTAATGTTCTTGAATAATCTTTATCATTTATTGTGATATAAGCACCACCACCAACTCCGAAGTCTTCTTTACTTTTTATTTGAGGTACAGAAGCAACAATATAATATTCTGGTAACATATTAGAAGCTAGTTTATCAATTTTTTTATTAATTTTTTTTACAAGATATTTATACATATTTAATTCTTTTTTTACTATAGATAATTTAATTGAATAGTAGTCTTTCTCTATTTTTGAAAAGATAAAGCTTCCGTATATAAACATTAAATAAATAATTAAAACAACAACAATAATTTTTAAACTATTATATAAATATGAAAAGAGTTTAAAATCAAAAAATTTAATAACAAACTTTTTATTGTTTATTATTAATATGTAATTTTTTATCATATTCTATCCATGTAGCAAATTTAAACATAAAAAAAGCTATTAAAGCTCCTAGTAAATAACCAAAAATTACATCACTAGGCCAGTGTACTCCTATATAAATTTTGGATAAAGCAACTAAAATGCCAAATAAATAATATATTGTAATAAATAATTTTTAATTTCTTTATTAGATTTTACTTTTTCTTTTATAAATAAAAAAAGAAAAATAGTTATATATCCCCATGTTATAACATGGTTAGATGGAAAAGAAAAAGATCTCTTTAGGCCTTCTAAACATTTATAACTTTCAAAGTTAAAAAAAATACTACAAGGTCGTGGGATTTTATATAAATATTTTAATAAATTTCCAATAAAATCAACAATACCTACCCCAACAACTAATAGTAGAAAAAAGATAAAAAAACTTTTTTTATATGTCAAGAAAAAATAAACACTTATCAAACTAAACATAATTATTAAAAAAATTCTATTGGATATAGTTTTAAAAAAGATATTCAAAATATTTATATCGATTGAATTTATTATATTAAAAAGATATCTTTCCCATTCAAATATCATATTCTCAATATTAATCTTTTCTTACATATTTATTTTTATAAAAAGTATATAAAACATCTCCTTTAAATTCCATTCCAATAAAAGGAGAATTTTTAGACCTTGAATGAAATTTATTTTTATCTATTTTTATTGACTTTTCTATATCTACAATTGTAAAATTAACAGTTTCACCTTCTTTTATTTTTATTTCTTTTAAGCCAAGTATTTTTCTAGGATTTATACTTAATAATTCTACAATTTTAGTTAAAGGAAGTTTTTCCTTATGATATAGTATATCACAAACAACATTAAAGGCAGTTTCAAGACCAATAACGCCAAATTTAGCAAGTTCAAATTCATTATCTTTTTGAGATGGAGTGTGAGGAGCATGGTCAGTGGCAATAACATCAATAACTCCATTTTTTATTCCTTCAATTATAGCTTTTCTATCTTCTTCTGTTCTTAAAGGAGGATTCATTTTTAAATTACCATCTAATTTTTCTAAAAGAGCATCCTCTGTTAGACTTATATAGTGGGGGGTTGTCTCAGATGTTATTTTAACTCCTTTTTTCTTCATCATTTCAATTACTTCAACAGAATATTTTGTAGAGACATGAGCAATATGTATTTTGTAATTTAAATATTCTGCTATAACAGCATCTCTATACACATATATGCTTTCAGAAATAGGAGGAATCCCCTTTATCCCCCATTTGCTTGAAACCTTTCCTTCATTTATATGCCCCCCTTTTAAAAAAGGATCTTCACAATGGGAGATTATTAGTCCATCAAACATAGAAGCATACTTTAGAGCATTTATCATGATCTCTGTATTTAAAATGCTATCACCATCATCACTAAAGGCTATTGCTCCTGCCTCTTTTAATGTTAGCATTTCTGATAAAAATTCACCTTTTCTTTCTTGAGTTATAGAGGCTATAGGATATATATCTATAGGTGTTTTTTCTGCTTTTTTTAAGATATCTTTTATAATTGAAGGATTATCTATAGGAGGATTAGTGTTGGGCATAATTGCAACACCAGTAAAGCCTCCATAAAAGGCTGCTAATGCTCCTGTTTCAATAGTTTCTTTATTTGACTCTTTAAAATCTCTAAAATGAACATGCATATCAAAAAAAGCAGGAAGTAAATACATAGAATCCTGAGATTCTATTGTTAAGACATCTTTATCATCTTTCAGAAAATCAGTTTTTGCTATCTTCTGAATAATACCATCTTCTACATAAATATATCCTTTTTTGAAATTTTTATCATTAGAAGAGTAATATTTAATATTTTTTATATAAAGTTTTTTAAACCTCTTTATGCTCATCCTCTTCCTCCAAGAAGTTTATAGAGTATAGCCATTCTCATTGCAACCCCATTTGTTACCTGAGGGAGTATAACACTATCTTTGCTGTCTGCTACTTTTGAGTCTATTTCAACACCTCTATTCATAGGACCAGGATGCATTATAAGTGCATTACCTTTTATTCTTTCGTATCTTTCACTAGTTAATCCAAAAAAATCATTATATTCTTTAATAGAAGGAAATAATCCTTTTTTTTGTCTTTCTAATTGTATTCTTAAATTATTTATAACATCAACACCTTCTATTGCTTTATCCATATCAGTATATACCTCATCAACACCTAGAATATAAGGATCTTCAGGCAGAAGTGTTTTAGGTCCGCAGATTCTCACCTTTGCACCTAGTTTTTTTAAAGCATATATATTACTTCGTGCTACCCGAGAGTGTTTAATATCACCTGCTATTAAAACAACCTTACCTTTTAAATCGCCTAAGTTTTCTATCATTGTAAATATATCAAGAAGTGCCTGCGTTGGATGCTCATGAGCACCATCACCAGCATTTATTATAGCAGAGCTATTAAAAGTAGAGATATATCTTGGTAAATCAACTAAAGAGTGTCTTACTACTATAGCATCTATTTTCATAGCCTCAATATTTAAAATTGTATCTTTAATACTTTCTCCTTTATTTAAAGAAGAAGTAGAAGCAGAAAAGTTTATAACATCACAGCCCAATCTTTTTTCAGCAACTTCAAAAGATACTCTGGTTCTTGTAGAAGGTTCAAAAAATAGATTTACCACAGTTTTTCCCTTTAATGTGGGAACTGACTTAACAGGCTTTTCTAATACTTCTTTAAAACTTTTTGCTAGTTCTACTAATTCAAGAATATCTTCTTTAGATAATTCTTCTATACCAATGAGATGTTTAGGATAAAGTTTTTCCATAAAAAACTCCTTCATCCTTATCTATTTCTTTTAAATGAACTTCTATTGATATATTCTTTTCAACTTGTATTTGTCTTCCTTTATATTCAACAAAACAAGGAATTTCCCTTTCACCAATTCTGTCTATAATAGCAAGAACTTTTATTTTTTTTGGCCTTCCAAACGAAAAGATTGCTTCTATAGCTGCTCTTATTGTTCTTCCAGTATGTACCACATCATCGACTAATATTATCTCTTTATCTTCTACATCAAAAGGAATTTCTGAACCCTCTACAGAAGGATGAACAAATTTCCGGGAAAAGTCATCTCTATAAAATGTAATATCTAAAGCACCAAATAATAAATCAACACCTTCTTTATTTTTTATAATATCTTTTATTCTTTTACCTATTATATCCCCTCTTCTTTTTATACCAATTATTGCCAAATTTGAAAAGTTATCATGTTCTTTTTCTATTATTTCAAAAGCAAGGCGTTCTATAATTTTGTTAAGTTGCTTTTCATTTATAACTGTTTTCATAACACAGAAATCCTTTTTAATAAAATACAAAAATTTCTTTATAATAAAATACCAATTTTTACATCTAAATGCTCTTTTAGATCTAAATAAATAGGAGGATCAATTCTATCATTATTTTTACTTTTAAATAAAACAATTAAAGGTCTTTCAGGTTTATTTTCATCCACTTCAACAACAGCCCCTTTATATCCTAGTAAAGTTTTGTCATTTGCTTCTTTTATATATATTAAACTACCCACAGGATAAACAGGTATTGTTTTTAGAAATTCTTCAACAATTACCTTATTAAGATGAGATCCAGCAACTTTTATTATAATTTTTAAAGCCTCTTCAGGAGTTTTGGGTTTAGAATATGGCCTTGGTGATATCATTGCTACATAGGTATCTGCTACAGTCACTATTTCAGCATACCTATGAATTATATTAGGGTCAAAATCTTTTCTATATGGATATTCATTTCTCCCCTTTAGTCCTCTTGGATAACCAGAACCATCTTGGCGTTCATGATGTTGATATGCTACATGTGCAGATAAAAGTGAAATATCGGAATTTGATTTTAAAATTTCAAAACCATAAATTGGATGTTCTTTTATTAATGAAAATTCTTCAAATGTAAGTTTACCCTTTTTGTTTATTATTTCATTTGGTATAACTACCATACCTATATTATGAAGAAGTGCTCCAATTGCTAACTCCTCAAGTTCATATTTATTAAATTGAAATCTTACTCCTAAATGAACACTTATTACAGTAACATCTATTGCATGTTGATAAAAATAGTTGTTTAACCCTCTTATTAAAGATAAATTTATTAAATTTGAAGTATCTGTTAAAACATTTTCTATAATTCCAGAGACAACATTTTTTATTTTGGAAGGAATTATGATATTTTTAAAGTCTTTAGATTTTAACATTTGTTTTAGATTTTTTACTGTATCCTTTTGGGTTTCTACCATTTTTTTTAGATTTTCAACACTTTCTCTTAATACTTTATTTGTTTGAAGCATTGTTATTTCAGATAGAGTCTCCTGAGGTGTAATCCCCTTTGTGTCATCATCAATAATATAAAGCCCAGGATAGCCTAATTTTTTAATTTTTTCAATATACATTTGAGTTAAAACTTCACCTCTTGCTAGAAGTAAATCTCCTTTCTCTGAGATAATAGATTTCCCTAAAATCATTCCAGGTTTTACTTCATCTATGGGATAGTATATCATATCTTCACCTTTTCTAATATTTTCTCTATAATATACTTTGTGTTTATATTATCCATTTTTGCCTGAAAGTTTAAAATAATTCTATGATTTAAAACCTCATATAAAATATTATCTATATCACTTTTTTCTACCATAAATTTACCATCAAGTAGTGCTTTAATCTTTGCTCCTTTTAAAATTGTTTCTGTTCCTCTTGGTCCAACACCCCACTCCACATATTTTTTTACTTCATCTATTTTTGATAGTTCCTTTCTTGTTTCTTGAACTATTTTTATTATATACTCTATTAATTTTTCTGAAATAACTACATTGTCAACAAAATTTATAATTTCAAATATATCATTTTTATTTAAAATCTTTTCAATAACAATCTTTTCTCTTTTAAATGTATTTATTAAAATTTCTTTTTCTTCTTCAAAATTAGGATATGATAACTCAAGAGAAAAAGCGAATCTATCAAGTTGAGCCTCTGGAAGAGGATATGTACCCTCTTGTTCTAATGGATTTTGTGTTGCAATTACCATAAATGGAAGATCAAGTTTATATAGAAAATTTCCTACATTTATCTGTTTTTCCTGCATTGCTTCCAATAAAGCAGATTGGGTTTTAGGAGGGGTTCTGTTAATTTCATCTGCAAGAAGAATATTTGTAAAAATAGGCCCTTTTTGAAATTTAAATATTTTTTGATTTGTGGTTGGATCTATATCAATAATTTCTGTGCCAATAATATCAGAAGGTATTAAATCTGGAGTAAATTGTATTCTTTTAAAGTCCAAATCTAAAACATGAGCAAATGTTTCTGCTAAAAGACTTTTTGCAAGTCCAGGAACTCCTATTATTAATATATGACCCTCTGTAAAAAGGGCATAAAATAAAAAATCTATTATTCTATCTAACCCAACTATTTTTTTATGTATTTCTTTTTTAGCAGTATTAATTTTCTCTAAAATATTCTCTATCTTTCTATTATTTTTAATAATAGTTTCCATAATATTATTTTTCTCTTAAAAAATGACATTTAATAATTTATTTTTTCTGTAGAATTTAGTAATAAAAATAAAAAGTATATATGAAAAAAGAAAAGGAATTATCAAAATTTCTTTATAATCTTATAAATAATTCAAAAAAGTTTTTTATTTTAGGCTTTATTTTTGGAGTATTTTATGGAATATTTAATACATTAAGTTTATGGATATTTGGTTCTCTTTTTAATATTATATTTTCCTCTCAAGATGAAATAAACTCTTTATCTTCAATTACAAATTATTCTTCTTTTATAGGAAATTTAAATGAATATTTAAAAGGGATTTTATACCATTACATTTACTCGCCAGATAAATTAATAATGATTAAAAAATTAACAGTTATTATTCTACTTTTATTTGTGTTAAAGAATTTTTTTAGATATTTAACAAATTTAAGTTTATCTTATTTCGTATTCAATATGAGGGGAACTTTGAAGAAGTATATTGCTGAATCTATTTTAAAACGAGATGAGGATTTTTTAGGAGATAAAACTAAGGGTGAGTTATACTCTTTATTTAATAGTGATATAGGAATGTTTCAGGATAATATAAAGTTTATATCTATGGATATTGTTGTTCAGCCTATAACTATTATAACTATTTTATATCTTCTTTTTTCTATTTCTGTAAAACTAACCTTATTATCTTTACTAATTTTTCCATTAGTTTCTTTATTTATATATTTTGTGAGTTTAAGTTTAAGAAGAAAGTCTAAACGCTCTCTTGAAAGAATTGGAAAATCAAATGCTTTATTCTCCGAGATATTGGAAGGTTTTATTATTATAAAGAGTTTTTTAGTAGAAAAAATATTTTTAAAAAAGTTTTATAAAGTTATAGATGAAGAGATTAAATATATTCTAAAACAAACAAAATTGGAACTTTTATCTTCTCCTGTAAATGAGACTATTTCTATAACAATTGGAATTTTAATATTTATATATGGTAGTAAATTAGTATTTGTGGAAAAATTTTTATCTGGAGAGGATTTTGTAAGGTTTTTTACTTTAATATTTGGTCTTATTGCTCCTATAAAACTTTTGGGATATATGCACAATAAGTATAATATAGCAATGGGGGCCTTAGAAAGGATTTATAGTTTTATAAAGATAAACCAAGAGGAAAGTAAAAAAAGAAGAGCTATTGAATATAAAGAATTTTCATTTAATAAGAGTATTAAATTTAAAAATGTTTTCTTTAAATATTCTAATGGTGAAAATTGGACATTAGAGGATTTAAATATAGAGATATTTAAAGGAGATAAAATAGCACTTATTGGTAAAAGTGGGAGTGGAAAAACTACATTTATAAAATTATTATTAAAGTTTTTGAAACCAACAAAGGGAGAAATTTTTATCGATAATATAAATTTAAATGAGATAAAAACAGAAAGTTTAAGAAAGAATATAAGTTATATGCCTCAAGAGATTTTTATTTTCAATGATACATTAGAGAATAATATACTTTTAAACACAAATATTTCTTCTGATACTTATAAAGATTTAATAACTAATCTTTCTTTAGATAAAATAAAAGAAAGGGG
>JAMORN010000124.1 GCA_027063545.1 bacterium
ACCTTTCCAAAGAAGACCCATATCTGCCAACAGGCTATATGCTTTCCCACTTTCATTTTGATTACCAACAGGTACAGGTGCTAAATTAGAGTAAGCGAACTTAGCAGAAAGGCCTATTGCTAAATTATTAAGTAATTTCAACCCCCAATGGAGTCCTGCATTCATATCATAGGCTCTAAATGTACCTAAAATCTGACCTGTTTCATCTGTATGAGTAATTGATCCATAGGATAAATAAGTTATAGAAAATCCTAATGTTCCTATTTTTATACCTGGAATTATAATAGATGTATATAAAAGGTATAAATCTTTATAATTTAAAAGAGGAAGTACCTTATGATAACTAAATCCTAAAATAGGCTTTGACATTTTATATATATATAAATTATCATCTGCAGATGCTACTATATATCCCTTTTGATATACTGCAGAATTTAAAGAGTTATTTATAAACATAACCTCTGTTAGAGAGGTATTATTCTCTTTTTTATACTTTAAAATCTTTGTTTTTGTATAAAATATTAAAGGATCACTGTTTATTATTCCTACAACATCCTCTCCCTTTACTTTTATCCTTTTTATTTTATTCCTCTTAATATTATAGATATAAATAGCCCCTTTACCGCCAATATAGAGAGTACTATCATCAAACTTAACTATACAATTTATCTCGGGATTATAAAGAAAAGAAGAAAGATCTTTTAAAAATGAAAGATAAAACTCTTTCTTTTTATCCTCTACTTTTTTTGCTACAATATTATTTATAGAATCTAATACCTTAAAATTAAAACTATCACTATAGAAGAAAGTGTAATCTGGTCTTAAACTATCAATATCTAAGGATGAATCACACATAACAACCTTCACTTCTAAAAAATTAAGTTTATGTTTTTGAGAATAATCTTTAATTTGCTCCTCTATTTTCTTAATACTATCCTCTACATTTAAAACATAATCAGAATCTATCTTTGAAGAATTTAAAGAATCTCTAACAAAAATAGAATCATTTATTACAATTATTACATTTTTTATTATCCTAATACTATCAATCTTTGCTTTATTTTTATTATACTCTGATATATCAAAAGAAATTAATCCTTTCTTTTTACTTATAATTATAATTCTATCTTTATCTATAAAACTAAAGCCCTTTATATCATTTATTATCATTTTTAATGGTTTTGAAAAATAATAATCTAAATTAAATTTATTTTGATCTAATATATAAAAACCTTGATCTGTTAAAATCCATAACTTACCATCTGGACTTTCAGAAATATATTTTATAGTTCCATTTAACCCCTCTTTAGAGTTTATTACATTCCATCTCTCATTTTTAAAATACACTAATGAATGTTGTGTTATTAAATAAATATAACCTCTTTTAGACTTATATATATCAATTATAGAATCTTTTATTATCATACTATATGGCATATTTAAAACCCAAATATCTTTCTCTGGAATATCCTCTGTTATAGAATTAAATTCCATTATTTTACTTTTATACTCCTCTAAATTTTCTTTATCTGTAACCCATCTTTCAATTAATCCTTCTATAGAATCATCTTCTCCTAAATACCAAACCTCATAGTTATAAAATTTTCCCATTTGCCATCTATACAACCCCTTATTTGTTAAAACATAAAGAAGATTATTATTTTCTTCAGAAGGAAAAATAACCTTTTTTATAACAATAGAAGTATCCTTTAAACTATTAAGAACCCAATCATTTGCTAAAGGAGAAAATCCTAAACCTGCTGGATTATAATATAAACTAAATGGATCATCTGCTATGGCGACATTTGCCTCCCCCATTCCTGTTGCTCTTGCTCCAACAGGGATGTACATATATTGAAGACCACTTTCACTTACAGCAAAAATTTTATTTAATAATAGCGTATTTAAACTTATTAAAATTAACAACATTAAATTTAACCTATTAACTCTCTTCATATATATCTTCCCATTTAGAATTTACAAATTTTATTCTTTCTTTAGTTTCTATTAAAGTTGCATCAAATGTCCCTTTAATTTTACATTTACAACCTAAATGAAAAGGAGGTATTAAAGAAGTATTTTCAACAATATCTCTTCTTCTTAAATAATAATTATCAATATTTTTGCAAGTTTCACAAGAACAATTATCCTTCTCATATACAAAAAAAACAACTCCAGATTTATCCCCCTCTTCTATTTCTTTTATATTCTCTTCTAAAATATTAAAATACTCATCAACTAAGCTCTCATCTTTGCCTATTTTTCTTACGAAATCAAGCATTTCATCTTTTGATGGCCTTTCTTTTTTAAGCTTTTCTCTAGGAGAAACCCTTATAATAGAATAAGTCCCTGAATGATAAATTTTAGGAGTTTCTTCCTCTTTAGGAAGAAATATTATAACTAAAAAGCCTATAAAAAAAAGTATAATGAAAAAAAATATTAGAGGTGCTAACATAGTATTTTTAAAATAATATTTTTTTAAGAAAAAATAAACTTTAATCTTCTATCATTTTTAATAAAAGTTCATTACTTTCAATAGCAGAAAGTGTAAGAACTTTTGTTGAAATTGGCGGAAATTTTTCTACATCTTTTGTAAAATCACCTACTACAATAACATTATCGCCTAATTTTATCTTTTGAACTACATCAAACGAATCTATTCCACCAAGACCACTTACTGAAATAAGAAATTTCTCTTTGTTTTTTAACACATATTCTATCAAAAGCTTTTTTATTTCCTTAGAATCCACACATTCTGCTATGTATTTATAATCTTTTAAAATACTATCTATATTATCCTCATCTAATCTTTTTTTTAAGACTCTTATTTTTATTTCAGAATTGACCTTTCTTAATTTTTCCGATAAAGCATCTACTTTAAACTTTCCAATATCCTCTTTATCATAAAGTTGCCTGAAAATATTACTCTCCTCAACAATATCAAAATCAATCAATAAAATCTCACCCAACCCTGATTTTGCCATTATATAAGAAAGCCATGAACCCAATCCACCCACACCAACCACTGCTAATTTTTTATTTTTTAACTTATCTTTTACTAATTTATAATCTAAATTCTCCATACTACTTTCTTCTTAAAATTCCCTGTATTATAATATCTGTTGCCTCATCCTCTGTTAAACCCTTTGCCATAAGTGTTTGAAGTTCCTTTGAATCAACGCTACCTAATGCTGCCTCATGGGTAATATGAGAGGTTGGATCTCTAACCTCAATTATAGGAATAGCCCTTGCTCTACCCTGGTCTTTTACAATCTCAGTACAATCAACATGGCCTTTTGCATATTTACCAGTTGCTATAAGATCACTATAAATATCAGCCTCTGCCTGATCCTTTACTGCTATTTTAGAATATAAAAACCCCCTTGAATAATTACCTTTTAACAATCCTTTTTCTTTTACCTTTATTTTATCGTTCTCTCTTCCATACATATACATCCCTAATTCTACCACTCCATAATCCTCAACTATTGCCTCAGATTCCAAATCAACACTTCCTATTAATCCCTTTGTAATCTCAAATTCATTTTTATAATAGGCATTATATCCAACCTTTGCAAGGGTTTTTGCTTTAATTGTAATCTCGGAAGAAACATTAGGGTGGTAGTGTCTTTCAAAATAACGGTAACTAGAATTTTCTCCTAATTCTATATCAGTATATGAATCATGAAGAATCTCATTTCCATCAACAAAATTACATATAGAAATTAAAGAAACATGACTATTATTACCCAGTTTTACATTTGTCCTTACCTCTTGAAGTCCTTTTTGATGAATCATAGCAAAACAAACAAATATAGGCATCTCCATTTTTACATTATCCTCAATCTCTAGTAAAACATTTGCTCCGTTGTCTATTTCCTCTACCTCAACCCTTATCCCATATACTAAATTTGAACTTATTACTTTATTTTTGTTTATAATAAGATGAGCTATATCTCTATTTAAAAAAGCATCCTTTTCATCTTCCAGGGTAGAAAGTATCTTCTCGAATATATCATTGGCATATATTTTTGCCATGTTAATCTCCTTTTTTTAAATTTAATATTTCCTCTTTTGCTAAAATCTTGGAATAATCAACCTCACAATAAGGACATTTTGTCCCAAAATATTCAGTTAACCTATTAATATCACCCTCAATATAACTTACTCCACAACAGATAAGAGTTCCTCTATCTGCTCTTTTTAATACTTCCAAAGAATGAGTAATTAAAAGCACTGTTGTTCCTTTTTGTTTAAAAATATTCAACATATTAAAAATGTAGTTAATAGCCTCTATATCTATACCTGAATCAGGCTCATCAAGAATAACAAGTTTAGGATTTAGTAAATAAATTGCTGCCAACTCAATTCTTTTTCTCTCCCCTCCACTTAATGAATTATCTACATATCTATCTATATAACTTCTATAATTTAGACCAACAAGTTCTAAAGCCTCTTTAAATTTTTCTTCATCTTCTTTTTTTAATGAAAGCTTTAAATACTCTTTAACTTTTATCCCTTCATACCTCACAGGTTCCTGCCACAAAAGTGTAATCCCTAAATTAGCCCTCTGAGTGATATCTAAATTATTAATCTCTTTTCCTTCAAAAATTATTTTTCCATCAATATCCCTATAGGATGGAATCCCCATCAATGTGTATGCAATCGTACTTTTACCAGCTCCATTTTTACCAACAATTGCATAAATCTCTCCTCTATTAATACTAAAATTTACCCTCTGTAAAATATATTTTCCTTCTTTTTCTAATCTAACATCCTTAAATTTCAATAACTCCATCCTTCTCTCCTTTTTATCTTTAATATTACAAAAATAGTGATTTTAATGATATTTGTCAAGAAAAAAAATAGAAAATAAAGTAATAGAAACAAAAAAAATTAAAATAATTTTTGTGTTGAAGAATAAAGATGTTGATTTTTTAAATAGACTGCAAATTCTAAGATAGTATCATAAAGAGCCCTATGTCTATGGGAATTTAAAAAAATTTTTCTTACCTCTTCATTCTGAGGAAGTATTTCATTATGGATTAGATTATATAACTCCTTATTAACATAGGAAGATAAACCTTTAGGGGTACCTTTAAACTTTGCTGGTGAAATCTCTTTCCAATCCAAACTCTCTACAAAACTAAAAGTTTCTTTCTCTTCTGCAAAAACAAATAATTTTATTAAAAAAGTTTTATCAAACTTATAATTCCATGCGTAAATAGAGTTTTTTAACTTACTATTATATTTTAAAATAAATTCCTTTACTTCTCCAGCAACCTCTTTTATATCTTTTCCCTCTTTTAAAATCTCTTCATAACTTATCTGATGAATACTAAAAGCCTTTCTTAATCCATCAATATATGTATTTTTATAAAACTCTGGTGGCTTAATTAAAGAAGAATAATAATCTATTATCTTATTATTCTCAATCTTAATTATACCAACCTCACAAGGAAAGGAATAAAAACTAAAAGCATGTCCTGTAGTCTCAAAATCAATAATAAACATAAATATTTTCCTTATATTGTTTGCCTTTAATTTAATTAATATAAAATAAAAAAGGGAGGTTTGACAACCTCCCTTTTGAAAAAAATTTATAAAATATTTTTATAGATTATTACCTCTCTGATTCTTCTTATTAATCTGCCTCCTCATCAAAAGATTGAGAAGCATTTTGAAGATTTGAATACATTGTCCAAATTCCTGATGGACAAACTCCTGCACACATTCCACAACCTATACATACCTCTGGATCACTTACATATTCAAATTCACCATTTCCTAAATCCCTTCTTGTTATAGCACCTGTTGGACATGTCTCTAAACACATCCTACAATCTCTACACCAACCACAAGATACACAAAGTTGAGATTCTAAATCTTTATCAAATGCTTTATCTCTATTCTTTGTCTTTCTATATAATTTAAAGTAATCTGTATGAAGTCTATTTTTATCTATTCCCTTTCTTTCGGGCTTTTTATACTCTTTTCCATTTAAATACGCATCTATTGATCTTGCTACCTGATAACCTGTTCCAATAGCATCTGTTATTAATCCCGGTATTATAGTATCACCAACAGCAAATACTTTTGGATCTGAAGGTATTTGATATTTATCATTTACCTTTATTGTTCTTCTCTCTGTTATATCCTCTTTATCTAAGAAAGATAAATCTGGAGATTCTCCAATAGAAATAAATACTGTATCTGCCTCTAAAAATCTTCCATCCTTCAACTTAACACCATTTTCTGTAATTTCTTCTGCAGAAGCCGGCCATATTATTGTTGCTCCAAGCTCTAAAAGTCTGTCCATTTCATGTTGATAAGCCTTTGGTTTAGCAATATCAATAAATGTTACATGCTTTGCGCCATGTTTGTAAGCCTCATAACCTACATCCATAGCAGCATTACCAGCACCTATTACAACAACCTTTTCTCCTACCTTAACCTTTTCACCTCTATTAACCTTCTTTAAGAAATCAAGTCCTTTTATAATTCTCTCTCCTCCTGGTATAGGAATCACTCTTGGATCATGGGCACCAACTGCTACAACTACTGCATCAAATTCTTTTTTTAGCTTTAAATACAACTCTCTATCAACCTCTGTATTTGTATGAACCTTTATACCTACTTCATAAATCATTCTTATCTCTCTCTCAAGAACCCTTTCTGGAAGCCTATCCTTAGGAATAGCATAGTACATTTTACCACCTAATTTCTCTTCCTTCTCATAAATATGAACCTCATAACCCATTCTTCTAAGTTGCCATGCTACAGAAATTCCTCCTGGACCACCCCCAATTACTACTACCTTTTTGCCATTATATGGAGGCATCGCTGGAGTTTCTCTTTCAAGAGCTGCCTGACCAAGCCTTTTTATATCAATAGGCTCATCAAAATCACCTCTAGTACATTCCATCATACAAAGATTTGGACACACCTCTCCACAAACACTTGCAGGAAATGGAGAATACTCAAGTATTAAATCAACAGCATCCTTATACCTTCCCTCTCTAATTAATTTTGTTCTCTTCTGAGTTGGAATAAATGAAGGACAAGCAAAATTACAAGGAGCCATGTATTTACCATTTTCCCACATTGGGTATCTAAGTCTATTCTTACCCCTATTTACTAATGCAATCTTCTCTCCTGTATCATAAAATACATCAGAGAAAATTCCTCCTTCAACCCACTTGGTCTCTCTAAACTCTTTAACAGAAATATGTTTTGCCTTCTTTTCTAATTCCTTTTCTTCATGACTCTTTGGAATAATTTTATGCCACTCATTCCAATCTTTAGTTAATTCATCATATAATTCTGTCTTTTCAATTTTTTCTAAAAATTCCTTTAAGCCATTTTTTAAAAACTCTATATCATTCTCATCTAGTGGAAATACCCTCACATCATTCTCAGAAATTCCCTTAGCATTCCCTCTAAAATATACCTTTCCTCCAATCATACCAACACATGCTCTATCTCCCAAAACACTATCTCTATCGCTATCCCAACCACAAACAACTGCAATACCCCCACCCATAAACTCAAAACTAAAAGAACCAACATTCTTTAATATCCAAAGTTCTGGAGGATCTTTCTTAGGATCATGCTTCATTAAAGCACCTGTTCTTGTTCCTGCTCTACCACCTACATAAATTTTTCCACCTGCGGCAGCATGTCCAGTTGTATCACCACCATCACCCTTTAATATTATTGTCGCTCCTGAATTTAACCATCCTACATCAGCAGGAGCAGATCCCTCTATTTCAATAGTTGTACCTTCCATTCCCATTGATCCAACACGTTGACCAGGATTATGTATCTTAAAATATAAAGGCTTACCTTCTTTATTCCACCAAGGACCTCCTATATCATGCTGACCTTCAGCAAAAATTTCAAATTCTGTTTCATCTTCATCTAAAGCCTTATATATTTGTTCAAGTAAAGCCTGAGTTGAAATTCTTCTCTTAGTTTCAGGATCATAACCATATATTACTCTCATCTTTTTATTTCCTCCCATTAAATTTTTTAACTAGCA
>JAMORN010000125.1 GCA_027063545.1 bacterium
ACCACAGCTTCATAAAGAGGCATTTGTATTCCCTTATTTTATTGAAAAACAATTATAGATTAAACATAGAAGAAATATAGGAAATAGGGGGATAAAATGAGGGGGAGTTTTTTATTTTTCTTTATATTCTTATTTTTATTAGAAATAGTTTATGCACAAAACTTAGAGACAAAACAAACATCTCATATTGGATTTTGGGGAAGTATGGGTTCCAGTATAAATAAAGATTTAAGTGGAGGTTTTGGATTTAGACTAGCAATGTTAGCTTTTAATGTTGGGTTTATAGATGACCAACAGATTCCTTATAGTCAGATTATAGATTATCCAATAGAAAGTAATTATACATATTTAGGGAAATATAAAGTTCAACCTACTTGGGGATTTGATATTATTTATTATCCTAGAATTTTAGATAAGTCTTTTTATTCAATAGGGATAGAAACAGGGATTTATTTTCAAGAATATGCTAAAATAGCTCAATCTAATGTAAGTGAACTTTTATATAATCAGGGTTCTGAGTATAAAACTTTAGTAGGGGTTGGGATAGCCTATGAGATATATATTACAATGGTAGAAGATGAATATGCAAAATGGTGTTTTCTTTTAGGTATTGAAGCTCATTCAGTAAGAGGAATAAACATAAAAGTAGGGTTAGGAATATAAAGAATTTTTGAATATTTTTATATATAAATTAGTTGGGTCACCATCAGTTTCTTCAAAGATAATAAGAGAATTGTTTTTCTTTTTTAAAAGACCTGCAGGTAAATAATATCCTCTTAATTTTTCGAAACCTTTATTGTAATATCTTCCAATATTTACTCCATTTAAGAATAAAACTCCAGAATATAATGTTGATTTTTCCATATAAACTCTTAATCTAGTTATAATATTTGAAGTATCAATAAAATCTAAATCAAAAAAGAATTTAAATATTCTTAAGTTTCTAAAAGTTTGATTACTAAATTTATCAATAAGAGATTCTCGCTTTTCTATACAAATTCCCGGAAGATGATAAAATGTTGGAAGAATCTCTAAATTTAATTTATTATCTATTTCAAAATATTTGCATAAATTAGCCTCTTTAAATGTAACATTTCCCACATCATACCCTTTATATCTTCCCCAAGATTTTAAAAGTATATCTATTTTATTTATTCCTTTTTCTAGAATTATGGTAAAATTATATGGTATTTTAGAATCTATTCTCCCATCAAAAAGAGGAGGAATCTCTGAATAATTTATAAATTTATTATTTACAAAAATAAATATTTGATCTTTTATATCTTTAAAAAAGAATGTTTTTGTCTGTTTAATATTAGATTTTATATAAAATCTATACCATCCATAATCTGTAGTATTATCTGTAAATTCCTCTAATAAAAGAAGTCTATCCTCCTTTTGAAAAAAATTATCATCAAGCAGTACCTCAATAGCCCCATTTTTTACAATAGGATTTTTAAGTTCTATTTTTTCAGGGATATTATTTACTGATATATTTATTTCAAAAGATTGGAGATTTTTTTCTATTTTTAATTTTTCTTTAAACTCATTTTTTATTTGATAAGTTATAGGATTTCTATTTATATGATGATCTACTTTAGGAGTTAGTAAGTATTTATTTTCCTCCAGAAGAATAGCATCTGTTATATAAAAATTATGTTTTTTATCAATATAAAATTTATATGCCATATTTTGAGATAAAATTAAAACAGAAACCTTTTTATTTAGATATGATATTTTTATTAGATTTTTATAATTATCATCAGTAATATGCTCTTCAAAAACTTTTCCTAAAACCTCAAATTTAACTTTATTTCCTACTTTATTATACAATACAATTGTATCTTGGGTTTTATATAATATATTCCCCGCAATATAATTAAAAGTAATCCCGTTTATATTAAGATTAAAAACAACCATTATAGGATTCTCTGGAGAAAATTCCATACCTATGTTATAGCCAAATATTTTATCAATTTCTCCTTCTTGTTCTAAAGAAAATAGAAATTTTACCCCCTCTTTATTTGAAAAAAGAAATTTATATCCTTTTTCTAAGTTACTATCATAATCTCCTTTTTCATTTAAAAATGCTTTACTATCAGCTATATATTCCATAAAAGAAGATATAAAATAGTTTATAAGTTTTGTTTCATAGAATAGTATAGTAGGAATACCCATTTCATTTAAAGGTGCTTCCCCAAGTTCATAACAAGTAGGAAAGCCATACGCAGATGTATATCCAAAGTTGGTTCCACCTGTAAATAAATAATATGTAAAGCCATCTACTCCTCGTGCAAGTCCTTCATATATTTTGCTTCTAAAATTAATTGCTGCTTGAGCTTCACCAGGTTCCTCTCCCCATCTATAAAGCCATCCCATCCATAATTCTGTATTATGATAAAGTTTTTTTCCATCCCCATATGTTAAAGCACCTTGATGATACATACCTGATTCTATTAGTATTATATCATCAAGCCTTTCTTGTAGATAGTCCCTTAATATATCTAAATATTTTCTAGACTCTTCCCATAATACCTCATTTTCATATTGAATAGCTACAATAGGTCCGCCTTTTGAAATAGTGTAATCTTTTATGATATCAATTACTTTATCATAATATCTTAAAACAAGTTTTAAATACTCTTCATCATATACTCTTAATTTTACATTTTTTTTACATAAATATTTAGGATAACCACCAGCATCTCTTTCAGAATTAGAATAAGGTCCTATTCTTAATATTAAATAAAATCCATGCTCTTTTACCTTTTTTATAAATAATTCTAGATTTCTCCATAGTGTTTTAAAATCAAAAACCCCATCATCTATTTCATGTTCATGCCAAAATAAATATGTTTGAATTGTATTTAGACCGTTTATCTTTGCAAGTTTTAATCTAAAATCCCATTCATCAGGATGTATTCTGTAGAAATGAAATGCACCTGCAATGATAAAAACTCTTTTTCCATCTATTTTATATGATATATTATCAAAATCCACAAATTTATTATTTTTAGGTGGAAAAATTTTACTTATAAAATGTCCGCCTGCGTCCATAACTCTATAATATTTTTATAGCCATCGTTTTTTTATAAAATATATTGTCACAATAGAAGTACCTACGAGAGAGATTATAAGTATTATCCAGAAAGCAAATGGATGATTTTGTAATGGTAAATTAACATTCATTCCATATAAAGATGCAACAAGTGTAGGAAACATTAAAATTATTGTTACAGAGGTTAAAAATTTCATTACAGAGTTTAATCTATTTGAAATTATTGATGAAAAATAGTCACTTAAGCTTTTTATATTATAAACAAACACACTAGCCATTTCTATTGCCTGTTTATTTTCTATAATTATATCATCAAGTATATCCTCATCTTCTTCATACATTCTTATAATCTTTGCTTTTTGAATTTTTTCAAGAAGGAGTTCATTCCCTCTTAAAGAGGTTAAAAATATATGAAGACTTCTTTCTAATCTCATAAGCTTAATTAAAGTATCATCTTTCATATCTCTATAAAATTCTTGCTCTACCTCATATATCCTTTTATCAATTTCTTTAATATAGTTAAGATAATATTTTAAAGAAATAGAAATGATCTGTAAGATAAATCTACTTCTTTTTGATGTATAAAAGTCTTTTACATTACCATTTATAAATTCATAAAGAATTTCTGTAGGTTTTTGACAAACGGTTATAATATAATCTTTTTTTAGGATAATTCCCAAAGGAATAGTATAAAAGGTAGATTCATTTTCCTTTTCTTCATAAACAGGTATTCTATAAATAATCAAAATACCCTCATCTTCAATCTCAACACGAGGTCTTTCATTTATATCTAAGGAGTCTATAATAAAATATTCTGGAATATTTAACTCTTGAGCAAGCTTAGGTATATCATTAGGCTTAGGAGCAATAATATTAAGCCATGAACCTGTTTGAATTTCAGATGTAGTTACTTCACAACGTCTTAAAGAGTTATCTTCATGGGTTTTTTTATAAACATCAAGCATAGTTTTTTACTTCTTTTCAAGTTTTCTAGCTACAGCATTTTTTGTAATAGTTATTAAAACATTAGGGGCTATTTCAATTTGAAGAGAATCATCTCTTACATCTTTTATTGTACCAAATATTCCACCAATAGTGACAATTCTGTCACCTTTTTTTAGAGAATTTCTCATTTCTTCAATTTTCTTTTGCTCTTTTTTTTGAGGAAGAATTATAAAGAAATACATAATAACAAAAACCAATATAAAAGGAAGTAATAGACCTAATATACTAGGTTGTTGAGGTTGGGCTTGATTTGTTTGAGCATATAAATCTGTTATAAAACTAAAAAAATACATCTAAATCTCCTTTTTTATTTATTTATTTATTTATTTTAAATATCTACTTCCTGGTTTTATCGCAGGACCGTATTTTTTTAAATCTTTACACATAGGACATTCTTCAGGTTTATAAGTTTTAGCATTAACTTTTATTAGATAAAAGTATTTTGTATCAAAATTAGGATCCTCATTTGCTCTATTTACCAAAGATACAACACCTAATATATTAACTTTATATTCATTTTTTATTAAGTCAATTACCTCTTTTACACTACCACCTGTTGTAATAACATCTTCAGCGATTAAGACATTTTCTCCTTCTTTTAAATTGAATCCTCTCCTTAAAGTCATTTTTCCGTTTTCTCTTTCTGTAAAAATATTTCTTTTTTTAAGTTGTCTAGATATTTCATAGCCGATTATTACTCCTCCCATAGCAGGAGATACTATAGTATCTATCTTATTTTTTATATCCTCAGGAATTTTTTTAATTAATTCTTCTACTAAAATTTTACCATATTCTGGATATTGGAACACTTTTGCCATTTGAAAATATCTATTAGAATGCAATCCTGATGAGAGTTGGAAGTGGCCTTCAAGTAAAGCACCTGCTTTTTTTAATATGTCTAAAATTTCTTCATCTCTCATATATTTTTTCTCCATTTTTAAATTAAACAATTTGATTTTAAAATAAAAAAAAAATATCTTATTTAAAAGTTTAAATTTTATAAAAAATATTATGATAGATTGGATAGGTTTTTCTTTAAACATTCTTGTTATAATTGTATTAATATTTATAGCTCTATTATATACTATGATAGCAATAAGAATGCAGATATTAATAAGAAGAATAGATAAAATTATAGAGTTATTCCCAGAGGTTATAGATTTAAAAGAAGAATATCTTGATCTAAAAGAAACTTATCGTCAATTAAAAGAAGAAGAGTAGTAAATAGTATCTTTTTTATTTATTAAAATAACTCTTGTGGAATCAGGTAATTTTTTTAGAAGTTCAGGAGAATATTTTATGCTTAAAACAGTTGCCCATATATCAGCCATTATTGGATTTGGTGTTATAACAGTAGAGGAATTAAACTCTTCTTGAGGGTACCCAGATCTAGGGTTTATTATATGAGAAAATTTTTTACCATTTATTAAATAAAATCTTTCATAGTCTCCACTTGTTGCAATTGCAGTGTTTTTTAGATACAATATTTTAAATATTTTTTGTTTGTTAAATGGATCTTTTATTCCTATTTTAAAAGGCTTATCATTTTTTGATGTCAGATATATATCACCACCAGCATTTATTATATAATATTTTATACCAAGAGAATCTAACTTTTTCTTTGATATATAAAGAGCATAACCTTTGGCTATAGCCCCAAAATCTAGGCCCATAAACTTTTTCTTTAAAAATATTTCTTTAGTAGAATCTATTAAGATTATATTATTCATATTGCATAACGCTTTATATCTTTTAATAGTACATTTACAAGGCATTTTTCCGACTTTTGCATATCTTTTCCAAATTTTAATTATAGGATCAAGAGCTATATTAAAAAGGTCAGAGATGCTATCATGAAAAGTTTTTGATATTTTAACAATTTCGTAAGTATATGGAGATACTTTTACAAATTTTTTACCAGCATATAATTTAAGTTTTGCTAAATCACTTTTAGATGAATACGGATTAAAGAGACTATCAAGAATATCAAAAGTGTTATATACTACTTTTATACCTTTAAAGGCTTTATTTTGATCTTGGTCATATATTTTGACTTCAATAATTGTATTCATAGATACAAAAGAAAGCTGAGCTGTAGGCAGATTTTTAAAAAAAGTATAGTGAAATATTAATACGAATAAAATTAAAAGGATAACAATTCCTGAGACTAAAATAATATTTTTTTTATTTTCCATTTTTTACTCCCATTCTATAGTTCCAGGAGGTTTATTTGTTATATCATAGAATATTCCACTAACATATTCTTTAATATTATCAATAATCTCTTCTAGAATATCCCATTGCATTTTATAAAATTCTGCTGTCATTGCTTCTTTTGATAGAACAGGCCTCAAAATAGCTATTTCTTTTTCAGTATCATTTATAAAAAGAGGAACAAGTACTACAGGCATTTGCCATATGTCATAATAAATACCTCTTTTTTCTAAAATGTTATGTGCGATATAGTCTATTTCTCTTAATAGTTCCAGCCTCTCCTTGGTAATATAAGAAGGTTTAACTCTTAAAGATCTTATTTCATTAGGATATAATGTTAATATTACTCTATTTATATACTGATACTTATTAGTGAGATTACTAGAAACTTCTTCTAATTTATTCCAATCTTTTGTATCAGTTATTAATGCAAAGGGATGAGCATATGTTCTATAATCACCTTGGACTCCTACAGATTTAATAGGTAGTACTTTACCATAAAAGTTTTTAGGAAGAGTATCTATAATTTCTTTTTCTTTAGAAGGATCAACCTTGAATTCTTCTTTTAAACATAAAACCCTAACTCCAAGCCCTGGTCCAGGGAAAGGATGACGCCAAACTAAATGTTTAGGAAGCCCTAAAAGTTCTCCTAATTTTCTAACTTCATCTTTATATAATTCTTTTAAAGGTTCTATTATTTTACCTTGTTCTATTAATTCTAGAATTTTATCAACTCTATTATGGTGAGTTTTTATAATAGCCGCATTCTTAGTCCCACCACTTTCTATGGTATCAGGATAAATAGTCCCTTGAGCCAGGATAAAATCATCAGGATTAATATTGAACTCTTCAGATATTTCATCGTTCACATCCAAAAAGAGTCTTCCTATTATTTTTCTCTTTTCTTCAGGATCATAAATTTCTTTTAATGATTCCAAAAATTTTTTCTCATAATTTTTTATTATTAAATTAGAAAAATTATGTTCTTTTAAATATTCTTCTATTTCAGCAGTTTCATTTTTTCTCATTAATCCTGTGTCCACATGAACACCAATCACATTATCATCTCCAAGAACATTTTTTAAAAGAGCAAAAGCAACAGTACTATCAACGCCTCCAGAAACTAAAAGAAAAACTTTTTTATTCCCTACCTTTTGTTTTATTTCCTCTTGTATTTCTTTATAAAATTTTTCAATACTCCATGTTCTTTTTGCTTTTGTTAGTTTAACAAAATTATCTAAAATTTTTATACCATTAATAGTGTGGGTTACTTCAGGATGAAATTGAAGTCCATATATATTTCTTTTTATATCTCCTATAATTGCTGTTTTACAATCAGAGGAAGACCCAATTAATTCAAAACCCTCAGGAAGTTTATCAACCTCATCTCCATGGCTCATCCAAACAACTTCTTTTTCGTTTAATCCTTCTGTTAGAGGAGTTTTTTTGTATATTTCTACGATAGCTTTGCCATATTCATGCACATTACCTCTTTTTACAGCTCCTCCGAGTTCGTAAGATAAAAGTTGATGTCCATAACATATTCCCAATATAGGAATATTAATAGTTCCATTTTTTATATCTTTAAATAATTTTTCATTAAATTTTGGTCTATTTTTATCATAAACAGAAGCTGGACCTCCAGATAATATAATCCCCTTTATATAAGGTTCTAAAGAAAATTTTTCTTCAGGATTTTTAATTTCAGTATAAACACCTAATCTTCTTATTCTATTTGAGATTAAATGGGTATAT
>JAMORN010000126.1 GCA_027063545.1 bacterium
GTCAATAGGTGTCTTACTAAAATTGCATCTCCTATTGCATATATACTATCAATATTTGTTCTAAATTTATGGTCTACAATTATACCATCTTTATATCCTATTTCTACCCCTATTTTTTTAGCCAAATCAGAGTTTGCACTAACACCCATTGCTATAATTAAAATATCAATATCATATACATTATCTTTATCATCAACCACTGATTTAATTCTATTATTTTCAATCTTTATATCTTTAATTTCTGTAGATAAATGAATATTAATTCCATTTGATTCTAAAAGTTTTTGAAGATCACTTCTAACAGATTCTGTTAAAAATGGAAATATTTTATCTTGCTTTTCAAAGACGTCAACTTCTATTCCTAACTCTTTAAAATTCTCTGCTATCTCCATTCCTATAAAACCAGCCCCTATAATACCAGCCTTTTTAGGCTTAAATTCATCTAAATAAGCTTTTATCTTATATGCATCTACTACATGTGTTAATTTAAAAACACCATCATACTTTAAAAACTCAGCAAATGGTCCTAAAATTGGCTTAGCTCCTGTAGCTAATACTAAAATATCATAGGTTAATTCTGTAGTAATATTCTCTTTTTTTATTTTTACAATTTTTGATTTTACATCAATATCTGTTGCTTCTGTATTTGTTAAGATATTTATTCCTCTTTTTTTGAAATCTTCAACACTACCATGAATTAACGCTGATTCTGGTAATCTTCCAGATAAATAGTAAGGCGTAGGACACCCTGCCCACGCCACATATGGAGATCTTTCTATCACATAATGTTCTATTTCTTTTCCCATTAATTTATTAACTTGACTTGAAAATGTCATTCCTGCAGCACCACCACCTATAACAACTATCCTTTTCATATTATCTCCTTTTAATAAAATTTTAATTCCAAATTATAAGTCCTGGAATATACTTTTCTGTTATATAACTATCATCTGGTAATACTCTTATTTTAAATCCTATTCTTCCAGAATGCTTTAATATTATTGTTTTTGAAAATTTAAGATAATTTCCATTGTCTTCAACTAAATCCAACTTCTCTATTTCTGGATCTATTATATTATCATAATTATCTAATATTCCATAATAAGCATCTACTCTTATATACTTCTTTATATCACTTTCACTCCTCAATTCTATTTCTACATCTATAGATAATTCATCACCTACTTTTAGTTCTTCATCATTATTCTTTTTATATACATTAACATTCTTTATTATTATAGAACCCCAATTTTCTATTAAAATTCTTTTAATATTACTTAACTCTTTGGCTTTTTGAGCACTATTCTTTATTAAACTACTAAACTTCTTTTCTGATGATAAATAAAATCTCTCAACATACTCAGATACCATTCTATTAGTATTAAACTGAGGCGAAATTGTTCTCATAGCATTCTTCATCATTATAATCCACTTTAGTGGCAAACCATCTTCACCCCTATTATAGAATGTTGGAACAACTTCCTTTTCCAATATTTCATATAAAAGTCTTGACTCTATTTCATCTTGAAGTTCTGGGTCATCATACTCTTCACCAGAACCTATTGCCCAACCATTTTCTGTATTATAACCCTCACACCACCATCCATCTAAGATAGAAAGATTTAAGCCTCCATTTGGAGCAACCTTCATACCACTTGTACCAGATGCCTCAAGTGGTCTTCTTGGATTATTAAGCCATACATCAACACCTTGCACCATATATCTTGCTACATCTAAATCATAATCCTCTATAAATACTATTCTGTTTCTCAATTCTGGATTTTCCTTTATTACCTGAATTATTCTCTTTATAAACTCCTTACCCTCATTATCCCTTGGATGCGCCTTTCCTGCAAAAATAAGCTGTACAGGTCTCTCTTTATTTAATAAAATCTTTTTAAGTCTTTCTACATCTCTAAATATCAATATTGCTCTTTTATATGTAGCAAATCTTCTTGCAAATCCTATTGTTAAGGCCTCACTTGATAAAACTCCATCAGCCTGTTCTATTTCACTCTTAGGAGCTCCTCTTCTTTCAAGTTGTTTCTTTAGTCTTCTTCTTACAAATGCTACAAGTCTTTCTCTTAATCTTTCATGTGTTCTCCAAAGCTCTGAATTAGGAATTAAATTAACCCTTTCCCATAAACTTAAATCATAAGGTTCACTTCTCCATCTTGTCCCTAAATATCTATCATATAAAATTGTCATTTCATCAGAAAGCCAAGTTGGTATATGTATACCATTTGTTATATGCTCTATTGGAACCTCATCAACAGGAAGGCCTTTCCATATATTTTTCCACATGTTTCTTGATACTTTACCATGAAGTCTTGAAACTCCATTTGAATGAGATGATAATTTTAATGCTAAAACTGTCATACAGAAAAATTCTTGAGGATCATCTGGATTTTCTCTTCCTAAAGCAAGCATATCATTTATTGAAATACCAAGTTCCTTAACATAATTTTCAAAATATTCATATATCATCTCTGGTGGAAATCTATCATTCCCAGCAGGTACAGGAGTATGTGTTGTGAAAACACTACTTGCAATGGTTAATTCCTTTGCCTCATTAAATGAAAGATTAAATTTTTGCATATAATATCTAATATTTTCTAATGTTAAAAAGGCACTATGCCCTTCATTCATATGGTAAACTCTTGGCTCAAGACCTAAGGCTCTTATAGCCCTTGCTCCTCCAATTCCTAAAAGAATCTCCTGCATAATTCTCATATGGAGATCACCACCATAAAGCTGGGAAGTAATCTGTCTTGCCCAGTCTGGATTCTCTTTTATATTAGTATCAAGTAAATATAAAGGAACTCTACCCACTTGTATTTTCCAAATTTGAGCATAAACTTTTGTTCCTTTTATGTCTATATCAATCTTTATAGGTTCTCCATTTTTATCTTTAACTAGCATTACCGGCATTGTATGAAAATCATTTTGGGGATAAACCTCTTGTTGCCAACCTTCTTCATTTAAATATTGTTGGAAATATCCATGATAATATAAAAGCCCAACACCTGCCAAAGGAATACCTAAATCAGAAGCACTCTTTAAATGATCCCCTGCTAAAATTCCTAACCCTCCAGAATATATAGGCAATGATTCATGAATACCAAACTCCATACTAAAATAAACAAATCTTACCCTATTCTTTTCATGACCATGAGCCCCCTCAAACCACCCTTCACTACCCATATAGTCATTTAATTCCTTATAAACTCTATCCATGTGGTCTAAAAAACTCTCACTGTGAAGAAGCTCATTTAATCTTTCTTGAGACACAATACTTAAAAGTTTTACAGGATTATGATTTACTTCCTCCCATAGTACTCTATCAATTCTTCTAAATAATTCTATAGCTTCAGGATTCCAACTCCACCATAAATTATATGCTATCTTCATTAAAGGTTCTAATCTTTCTGGTAAAACTGGCTTTACGGTAAAAATTTTCATTCCATTACTCATATGATCTCCTTTTTTTATTCATAGTTAAACTCTGTTTCTTCTAGAAATTTTGTTGTATATATACCTGATTTAAATATTTCATTATCAACCATTTTTAAATGAAAAGGTATTGTAGTTTTTATTCCATCTATAACAAACTCTTCTAAAGCTCTCTTTCCTCTAATTAAAGCTTCCTTTCTATCTTTACCATGAACAATAAGTTTTGCAATCATTGAATCATAGAAAGGTGGTATCATATAACCACCATATACATGTGTGTCCACTCTTATTCCTGGGCCTCCTGGAGGATGAAAAATTTCTACTCTTCCCGGAGAAGGTCTAAAATCATTAGCAGGATCCTCTGCATTTATTCTAAACTCTATTGCATGTCCATTTATCTTTATATCTTCTTGAGTAAAAGATAGCCTTTCTCCACTTGCAACTAAAATCATTTCTTTAATCAAATCAACACCTGTCACCATCTCTGTAACAGGATGCTCAACCTGAATTCTTGTATTTACCTCCATGAAATATACTTCACCTGTTTCCATATCCATTAAAAACTCCATTGTCCCTGCGCTATCATAACCTATTGCTTTTGCACCCTTTACTGCATAAGAAGCTATCTTCTCTCTTTGTTCACTAGTTAAAATAGGAGATGGAGACTCTTCTATTAATTTTTGGTGTCTTCTTTGAATTGTACAATCCCTTTCATATAAATGAATAACGTTACCATGTTTATCGCCCATAAGCTGTATTTCAATATGACGTGGTTTTTCTATATATTTCTCTATATAAACATCCGGATTTCCAAATGCTTTTTCAGCTTCTGTTCTTGCCATAACAAAAAGTTTTTCTAATTCTTTATCATCTCTAGCAACTCTCATTCCTTTCCCGCCACCACCAGCTGTAGCCTTAATTATAACAGGATAGCCAAATTCATTTGCAATTCTTTTTGCCTCTTCTATATCCCTTATAATTCCTTCGGAACCTGGTGTAACTGGCACTCCAGCTTCTTTCATTAATTTCTTTGCTGTTGCTTTATCTCCTAATTTTTCTATAATATCAGGATTCGGTCCTACCCAAATAAATCCTGCATCAATAACCATTCTTGCAAATGTAGCATTCTCTGATAAAAATCCATATCCCGGATGAATTGCATCTGCTCCTGTAATCTCAGCAGCAGCAATTATTGCATTCATATTTAAATAAGAACCTGAGGACTGAGCTGGACCTATACAAATATCCTCGTCAGCAAAATGAACATGTAAAGAATCTTTATCCCTTTCGGAATATACTGCAACTGTTTTTATTCCTAATTCCTTTGCAGCCCTTATAATTCTTAAAGCAATCTCGCCTCTATTAGCAATTAATAATTTTTTTATCAAATCTCCCTCCTAATTTTCTATTTACCATTTTCTACTAGAAGTATCTTCTATACCCTCTAATTTTAATTTAAAATCTTCTGGATTATTCACATTATCTAAAGCTGTTTCTATAGAAATCTTTCCTGATTTTACTAATTCTAATATATGTTGATCAAAAGATTGTGTTTGATATTGCATTCTACCTTCTTCAATTACTTGTTCTATTAAAGGAGTTTTTTCTGGATCTAATATATACTCTTTTATTGTCGCTGTACTTCTTAATATTTCAACAGCAGGAATAATACCTTGTTTATCTGCCCTAGGGAGTAATCTCTGAGATATTACTGCTACTAAAGTACCGGATAATAAAAGTCTAATTTGGTCATGTTGATGAGGAGGGAAAAAAGATATTATTCTAGATATTGTTTCTACAGCATTCAATGTATGTAATGTACTCATAACTAAATGTCCTGTATCAGCAGCCTGTAATGCTAATAGCATTGTCTCTCTATCTCTAATCTCACCTATAAGTATAACATCAGGGTCTTGTCTCAACGCCTGTTTTAAAGCAGTATAATAACTTTCGGTGTCTGTACCTACCTCTCTTTGAGATATAAGACTCTTTTTATCTTTATGTAAATATTCTATTGGATCCTCTATGGTTATAATATTTTTTGAAGCATTTTGATTAACATAATCAATCATAGCAGCCAAAGTTGTAGATTTACCAGATCCGGTTGTACCAGTAACTAAGATAAGACCTCTTGGAGCCATTGCTATCTCTTTTATAACAGGAGGAAGATTTAAACTTTCAAAATCTGGAACCGTTGTCATTATTCTTCTTATAGCAACAGCCATCGTCCCCCTTTGAAAATAACAATTTATACGGAATCTTCCTATCTTAGAAATGCCTATACCTAAATCTATTTCTTTATTTTTTATAAATTCTTTATATTTATCTTCTCCCAATAAATAAGCTACTATTTCATCCATTTGTGACACTGTTATTGGATCTCCTTTTATAGGAACTAATTTAGAATGTAATCTAAAAAAAGGAGGTCTACCCACTCTTAAATGTAAATCAGTTGCTGAAATTTCTATCATTTTTTGCAGAAGCTTTTTAATATATTCCATAAACTAAGCCTCTTATTATATTTTACATAGGTTCTACTAAAAATAAAGGTTGACCATATTCAACTGGTTGGCCATTTTCAACTAATACTTTAACAATTTTTCCTTTAACTTCTGCTTTAATCTCATTAAATAATTTCATTGCCTCTATAATACATACTACAGTATCAGGATTTACAATATCTCCTTCTTTCACATAAGGTTCAGCATCAGGAGATGGTGCTCTATAAAATGTCCCAACCATAGGTGCTTTAATTTCTATATAATTATCTAAAGATACATCTTGAGAAGGAGTTTTCTGGTGAGGTTGTGATACTTGTTGGGATGATTGTGATGTTATATCATGTATCTGTTGAGGAATAATTGGTTGAGAAATTCCTTGGGTTAATTGTAAATTTTCAATCTTTGGTTGTTTTACTAAATGCAGTTCAAATTCACCTTCTTTTATTTTTAATTCATTTAAATTGCTTTTTTCTAATATTTTTACTAACTCTCTTATTGCCTTAACATCCATGGGAACCTCTCTTTTTTTATTTTAATTATTTAAAACTAAAATAAAATTATTTATTTACTCTTTCAACATATTTACCTGTCCTAGTATCTATTCTTATTGTTTCTCCTTCTTCAATAAATAAAGGCACTTGTACCACTAATCCTGTCTCTAAAGTGGCTGGTTTTGTAGCAGAAGTTGCTGTATCACCTTTAACCCCAGGCTCTGTTTCTACTACCTTTAAATCTACAAAAAATGGTAATTCAATTGCTATAACATTTCCTTCATAGATTAAAGCATCAACTTCAATGTTTTCCTTCATAAATTTTATCATATCTCCTAAATCATCTATAGCCATTTGGTATTGATCATAAGTCTCCACATCCATTAATGTAATAAAACTTCCATCATTATACAAATATTGCATTTTTCTTTTTTCAACATCAACATCATCAATTGTATCTGATGCTTTCCAAGTATTTTCAATAACAGCACCTGTTTTTATATTTTTCAACTTACATCTCGCAAAAGCTGAACCTTTTCCTGGTTTTACATGTTCAACTTGAGTAATTACATATAAATCTCCTTTAAATCTTACCACCATTCCTGTTTTCAAATCATTAAGCTGTGCCATCCTCTATTCTCCTTTATTTGTAGGTTTATATTTTAATATTATAATATTATTAATTCTTCTTGAAACTTATTTAACTTAAATAATTTTTTGTCTTCTAAAATATACATATTTTCTATTCTAATACCACCAAAATTTTCTTTATATAAACCCGGTTCTATTGTGAAAACTGTATTATCAACTATCTTTTCACTAACCTTTTCACTAATATAGGGCCTTTCATGTATATCTATTCCAACTCCATGTCCTAATGAGTGTAAAAAATAATCTTTCTTACCAAATTTATCAAAATAGTTTATTACTTCTATATGTAAATTCCTAAAATCATCATATTTTTCTATACTATTTTCAGCTACTTTCAATGCTCCCAATACAATATTATACCACTCTTTCTGAGATTCATTTGCCATATTATATACGAATGTTCTTGTCATATC